>CAZSUA010000039.1:6874-24873 GCA_964609655.1 uncultured Polyangiaceae bacterium
AATCGCACGGCGCGTCGCCCACGAAATCAAAAACCCGCTCTCACCAATCCAGGCCGCGATCGAAACCCTCCGGCGCCTGCGTAGCCGCAACGATCCAGCATTCGACGATTACTTCGACGAAGCCACACGCACGGTGCTGGAGGAGGTCAAGCGCATCTCGAATATCGTGACTGAATTCACACAATTTGCTCGGCTCCCCGAACCTCACCCCACCGACCTCGACCTGAGCGCGACGCTGCTTCCACTGCTTGCGCTTTACCAAACTCCCGGCATCACACTGCACACGGACCTTAGCCCGTCCACGACGCTGCACGCTGACCGCGATCAACTGATTCAGGTCTTCACCAACTTGCTGAAGAACGCGGCAGAGGCCGCGCAAGCCAACGCCACGCCTGAGATCTGGGTCAACCTGCAATCAGACCAGTTGAAGGTTCGCCTGAGCATTCGCGACAACGGCCCCGGTCTCGATCCCGCCATAGAAGGTCGGTTATTTGAGCCTTACGTCAGCAACAAGGCGAATGGCACCGGGCTCGGTTTGGCGATTGCCGAGCGCATCGTTGAAGAACATGGGGGAACCCTGCGACATGTGCGGCCGAGCGTCGGTGGCGCTGAATTCGTGATGGAGCTGCCGATTTTGGCAGGATCCATGCCTCCTCGGGAAGGTTCAGTCGGGCAGAAATCGTAACTCGTCGCATGGCTCTTTGGCGTGTGATCGCGTGTGCGGGTGTGTCGTTGGGTGCGCAGCTGATCACTGGCTGCACCGTCCACGTTTACCAGTACCCCGCGGAAGCATCGTCCGTGACCTGGCAATCCAGCGCAGAGATGCACTCAGTTTCTCAGCGTTCGGCTTCACCAGGGAGCGGAGTGTCTGCGCCCCCGCAGCCGGTCGCTGTGTCTGCGCCCCCGCAACCGGTCACGCCGCCAAGCCCTCCGACAGCGCGGAGCTGGGCTGTCCGTGAACGAACGCAGCCTAGCCGCAAACCTTCCCGATGGCTTCTGAGCTCTTCGCCCTCAACCCAGCGCCAGGATAACTCCAGGTTGCCCCAACCACAGCCGACGCCGTCAACGCAGGAACCGGCGCGTCGCCCGTGGCGCCTCATCAATTCCGAGGCACGCCTTGCGACAACACTGGCGAACAACCGGAGCGCTCCTCTGCTAGCCGAAACCGACCAAACCGCGCGCGCGCCAATCCCATTCAAACAAACGCTGGTCTGCCCCGTCGGATTCCTACCGCCGTGCCCGGGGACCTTATTGAAGCCAGCGCCCGTCCAAAACGCCCAATGAGGCGCTAATCACGCTGCATTCGCCTTCAACTGCCGGGCCGGGCTTGGAGCCATTCGCCGACCCCTGTAGGCTTTTCGACCAGTCCGGTAATTCGCCTTGGGCTTTGTGCCGTCTGGATGTCGGATGACCTCGATCACGAAAACACTCATCGCTCTCACCGTGGCATTGGTAGCCGCAGCGATTCTCAGCTCACAGCCACTTTTGCCAGCCATGGGAGCCTCACTCCTCACGGCGCTCGTGGCGACGCTTGCCATGTGGGTGGCCTTGGGCGGGGCCACGAATTCACTCCGCGCGGTTCACGAAGGAGTGCGACGTGTCTTAGCTGATCGTGAGCCAACCACTCCGAGCGCTGCCTCCGACGAAGTGCGCGCAATTTTCGACGATCTTTTGACGCTCAAGCGTGACTTTGATCAGAGCCGCACGCACCACCAGGGCCTCCAATCTTCGCTGCGCACAACCACACAACAGTTGCGAAGCTCGCTCGCTGAGGTGGAAGCAGGCGTTGAAGCTCAATTGAATGCGGCGCAGCGTACGGCAGCCTTCGTACGCGACATGGGGGCCTCCTATGAAGGCATCGCGCAGCACATCGAAGTTTTGACGGCGAGCGCGGAGGAATCGAGCTCCTCGATCCTCCAGATGACAGCCACCAATGATGAAGTTGCTGAGAACATCGGTGAGCTCGCCGCAAGCGTGCGCGAAATGGTGGCCTCGATTGAAGAGATGGCCTTCAGCATCAAAGAGGTGGCTAAGAACGTCGACGCACTCTCGCTCACGGCAGAGGAAACCAGCTCCAGCATGAACGAGATGGACGTTTCGATTGACCAAGTGCAATCAAACGCCAACGAAACCGCGCGTTTGAGCGAAGAAGTGGCGCAGGATGCCGAGCGCGGCGCCGAATCCATCTTGAAGACGATCGGAGAAATCTATCGCATCAAGGAGAGCAGTCAGGAAGCGGTTGCGGTGATCTCGAATCTCGGTTCACGCATTGATGCTATCGGACAGATCTTGAACGTGATTGATGACGTCGCCGAGCAGACGAACCTATTGGCGTTGAACGCCGCCATCATCGCGGCGCAGGCGGGCGAGCATGGCAAGGGATTCGCTGTGGTGGCTGACGAAATCAAAGATCTTGCTGAACGCGCCGGGGCGAGCACCAAGGAAATTGCCGACCTTATCAAGACCATTCAAGCTGAAAGCAAGAATGCTATTTTGGCTGTGGAGCGTGGCGCTCAGAACGTCGACCGCGGCGTTGAGGTTTCGAACGAGGCCGAGCGAGCGCTCAAGAAGATTCTTGAGAGCTCCAAGAAGAGCACTAACATGGTGCGTGCCATCGCGCGCGCAACGGTGGAGCAAGCTAAGGGCAGTAAGCAAGTCACCGATGCCATCGGGCGGATCGCCGAAACCGTGCAGCAGATTGCGGCAGCCACTTCGGAACAGGCGCGTGGCTCTGAGCTCATCATGAAGAGCGGCGAAAAGATGCGCACGATCTCCGCCCAGGTTGAGCGTTCAAGCCAGGAGCAGACTCGCGGCGGCAGGCAGATCACGCAAGCTATCGAGAACATCAATCAAATGGTCGGACAGCTCAACACGGCTCAAGGCACGCAGTTCCGGGGCTCAGAGCAGGCGTTGGGTTCTGCGCAATCAATCGAAAAGCAAGCTCAAGATCAAGCCACTAACACGCGAGAGCTGATCACGCTGGTTGAAGACCTCAAGAAAGTCGCCGCGACCTAATCGCTCGTGGCGCTCTTACAAATCTCGGTTTCCCGCGAGCGCAGCAAAAGCTCGTAATCCCCCAAGCTCAAAGCTCTTGGGATGATAGCTTGGCCCTGGAAGCGTCCATTCTCGTCTGTTGCCAAAGAACCAACGAACGCCGAGGTGTCGGCACTTTTCAGGAAAATATCGATGCGAGCGTGGGCGCAAGGAGTTCCGAGCCCGCTCAGCTTGCCCGATAGCTGCACGGGCTGTCCGCGTTGAATGTTGGAAGGCAAGCCGGCTTGAAACTGAAGCTGGGCCGTCAGCGCGCTCGAGTTGCTGGGCGGTGTGGGAGGGGTGTCGAGCAGCGGCGGAGGCGCAGCTTGGGGTGGCGCACTCGGTGATTGGTTTGGAGCCGTGCTCGCCGGACCGGAACTCCCACCCTGCAGCATTTCCTGTGCGCTCGAGCTCCCCTCGGGCCAAAGATACGGATCGGCAGGCGGCGTATAACTGCCGACTTCCTTATCCTCGTTGAAATCAAGCTGCTCGGCGGCTCCCCCCAAGTCGATGCGGTGCCAGAGCTTGAGGTCAAAAACTTCCACCCAGGCGTGGGCTTCATTGCGGACCAACCGGGATGGAATTCCGAGGCCCAGCGCTGTGATCACAAAGGCATAGGCGCGATGCCGACACACTCCTCGACGGAGGCGCGTGAGCTCGGAATAGAGTTCGAGGCTGGAGCCAGCCTGGAGCTCCTGATCCGAAGGCGCAAAGCCTCTAAAATACCCTACTAGCCGCGCGAGAACCTGCTTCGGACTCTCGCCTGCACCCACGCCCATTTGCGCTGCCAGCAACGCCACTTCACGCGCTGCCACCGCCGGCAGCGGCGGCGCTTGAATTCTCAAAGCCTCGAAAGAGACCTCCGCAAACTCACTTCCGAACGTGCTGCGATCCACGGCGAGCTGCATCAGAAGTCGAACGCGTTGCGTTTCCTTGGAGCGCACGAACCAATTTTCTGCACCATCCTCCAGAAGCTGAATGGCAAGCTTTGGAACGGTATTCGCCGAAAGCACGCGAGCACCTGGGCCAACACTCGGAATTCGAACCTCTGCCCCAGCTACGAGATCCACAAACAAATCGGCGTAGAAAGGATCCTCTCCTCTACCCAGCTCACCGCCCACGGGCAGCGACGAAAGCCCTTGCTGGAAGACCGACAGTTCGAGCGCGGGGTTCACGGCATCAAACGCGTACAGGCGTTTGAAGGGTGCGATTGAGGGCGAAAAGGGCTCATCGTAGGAAACCGACGCGGGCCGCGTCGTATTTCGATCGATGCGATAACTGGCGTCTGAACTCTTCGGGGTGGCGGCGCCGCCGTAGGTTGTTTTGGCGGTAGAAGGGTCGCGAGTGCCCGAAGGGGCTCGCACCACGCCGTTGGGCGTTTGGAGGAGTGCAGGCAGGGCCCCATCGGACGTTGTCGCGTGCAAGCTGAGATCTTCGGAGGGGTTAGGCTCGAAAAATTCATGCAACAGCGGCTCCGCGCCCGCGGGCACCACGACCAAGAGTGTTGCCGCACTGAGTTGAAAGAATCGACGCCGAACCGTCACTCTGACACCTTAGCGTGGGCCTCTGAGTTCACTGCGTAAGGAGCGTCGAGCTCCTCCCACCGGCCTGGGCTCCAGACATACGCAGCACCATCAAAGTGGCGAGTTCCCCCGATCCAAACACAACGCCGACAGCCTTCCGGAGGCTCTGAACGCGAAGTGGCTTCGATTGCCAACTCCAGGCGCCAAGCTTCTGCCGTGCGCTCAGATGCTACTGCTGTGCGCCCCGAAGCGACCTCTGCGCGATCAGGCGGCAAGGGCACCCCGAGCACACAGCTCGGAAAGAGCAGGCCAGCGCTGCACGTCAAAAGAAAGCGCCCCAACCCCTTTAACTCCGCCCCGCGAACGGCCAACCTGAGACCAGAATTCTGCCGCACCGCTCCAGTGTGCCTCGTTTAGCCGGCGGCGGCGACCAGAAAGAAACATCTAGAATTGCGGCAGCGTGGCCCGCGCGCTTACCCTCTGTCCCCTGCAATGCAAACTGAAATCGATCAACAGCTCAGCTCTCTGCCAAAGTCAGCTCGGGAGGCTCTTTTAGAGCATCACTTCGACCGGGAGCGCTTTGTCACCCTGGCAACGGCCGTCCGGCAGGGAGCCAGTATCGGGAATCATGTTCAAGGGAAATTGACGGCACCACAGCCGCTCGATTGGGTGCCTCCGCCTGCGGTTGAAAGTGTGGAAGGTCGCCACCTCGTCGAGCTGGGCAACGAAGCTTTGCGCCATGGGCAATGCGCGCTCGTGGTTTTAGCCGGCGGTATGGCCACGCGCATGGGCGGGGTTGTGAAGGCATTAGTCCCAGCCCTTCCTGGGAAAACGTTTCTCGATTTGAGGCTCGCCGAACAGGCTTCCCTGAAGCGCCGTTTCGGAAAGACACCACCGCTTTGGCTCATGACCAGCCAAGCGACAACCCAGAAGATTCGCGAAGCTTTGGGCTCGCAGTTGGATGGCCACTCCATCGCGGATTTTCCGCAAGGCCTCGCGCCCAGGCTAACGGCGAAAGGTGATATTTTTCTCGACGAAAACGGTGAGCCGAGCCTGTATGCAACGGGCCACGGAGATCTCCCCGAGGCGCTCCAAGCCAGCGGCCTTTTGACACCGTTTGTGGAGCAGGGCGGCCGCGTGGTGCTGGTCACCAACCTGGATAATCTAGGTGGCACGCTCGATCCGCTCACGATCGGCTTTCATCTCGCGCATGGCCAGCCGGTCACCTCCGAAGTGGTGGATAAGCTCGCTGCCGATCGCGGAGGCATCCCGGTGCGCGTGGACGAAAAGCTGGTGGTGCTCGAGGAATTTCGCATCCCACCCTCCTTTGATCCGAAAACGGTACCCGTGTTCAACACCAACGTGTTCCACTTTGATGCCCGAGCACTCTTAGAGCTAAAAATGCCGTGGAGCTTCTTCAAAGTCGAAAAGCTCGTGGCTGGCGAAAAGCTCGTGCAGTTTGAACGCCTGATCAATGAAATCACCAGCTATCGCGAAACGCGCTATCTCCACGTGCCGCGCCAGGGCACGGCTTCCCGCTTCTTACCCTGCAAAGATCTCGAAGAGCTCGCCGCCCGCCAATCAGAAATCTTAGCTGTAGCAAAAAGCCGAGGAATGATTTGAATATGCCCGCTGTCCGCCAAAAATACACCTTCCTCAGCTCTCTCCAGAAGGGTTTGATCCCGCTTCTAGCCCTCGGCATCAGCACTTCGTTGTTGCCACTCGCTCACGGCCAAAATGTGGCGCCCGGTGCCCGCAACACCCGACTACCAGCCTTTAACCAACCCGTTGCGGAATCCGACGACACACGCGCCTTGGTGGTGAACCCTGCGAATCTCGCCTTCATGCCGGGTGCGGAGTTTCGTTGGTCCGCGGCTTATCTCGATGATCGCGCACCGGTCAACGCGCAGGGGCACGCCTTCGCACTCGGCTTCCACTTACCGTACATTCCTATCGCCACAGGTTTCCGGTTCGACGCCGTGAATCCCCCGAGTGCACTTGAGTCGATCTTTAGCCGAGCTTCCAATTACCAATGGTTCACCTGGGGCCTAGCCTTGGCGCCCTCGCAGACGAGCGCCCTCGGCCTGACCTTTCAGCATGCGTATTCGTCTTCGGCGCTGTTCAACGGCGCCTCATCGTGGTCGCTCGGCTTCTCCCAGCGCCCGTCCGATTACATTGGCTTTGGGTTTGCGGCTCACGATCTCAATGCGCCAGCTTCTGATTTCGGGCTCGTCTTGAATCGGTCGTATGATTTCGGTGTGGTGCTCCGCCCCGATGGGTCGCGCACGTTCGATCTCGGCTTGGAGAGTAAATTCATTGATGATGCGAGCCAATTCGTGGGTGATGCGAAGGGCACCTGGGTTCCTCGGGCCACACTGGGCTTTGATCTACCGAGCCTGGGTCGCCTCGAAGGCGAACTCTCGGTCGCGAACCCGAGTGAAGCGAATCAAAGAGCCTGGCAGGCTGGCGCTTCGCTGGTGATGCAGGTGAATAGTCCGAACGCCTCTTCCGAACTGGCAGCTGGCACGATCTTTGGCGAAACGCTCGGCAAGAGCGCGAGGAATCAAGCGCAAAATAATATTCACACCGAGCTTGCCACGCGCCTTTGGCGAGAATCTGCAGGTGTGCCCGAGAAGGCGTACGCGCTGCGGCTGCGGCTTGAGAAGTCAGGTGATGCGCGCTCGCAAGTCGCTCTCTTGCGCGGCCTCTGGTACTTGGCTGAAAAGGAACCCTCAGTAAAAGCGGTAGTGCTGGAAGTGCGCACCGCTCCCGGCGAGAGCCTCGCCCACGTCCAGGAGCTGCGCGATGCGATCTATTACTTGCGTCAACACGGCAAGAAAGTGCTGTGCCACCTCGAAGATGCCACCGGCATGGCGCTCTACCTGTGCGCCGCGGCCGATCGTATCTTGATCAATCCCGCGGGTGGCCTGCGCTTCGCGGGCATGCGCGCTCAGTACATGTATTACAAAGGCCTCCTCGACAAGTTGGGGATCAAGGCGGATTTCGTGCGTATTGGCGACCACAAGTCCGCACCCGAAGCGCTGATGCGCGCCGAGGCGATGCCCACCGCCAAGGCCGACCACATCGATCTGCTGCAGCAATTCGAACTCGAGTTTTCGCGCGGCATCGCCTACGATCGCAAGCTCGACCTGGCCAAGCTGCGTGAGTCCTTCAAAACGGGCCCCTTCATCGCTCCGGAAGCCAAAGCGGCAGGGCTGGTCGATGGTTTCGCCCACGACGATCAGCTGGAAGAAGAAGTGCAGAAGCTTACCGGCCAACATTTGCCTCTGCTCAACGATCAGCGCGTGGCGCGCGCTCCCACGCGCTTTGGCAATCAACGCGGCATCGCGATGATTTACGTCGATGGCGACATGGTGGATGGCCGCAGCAGCACCATTCCGTTCCTCGGCATGAACCTCGTGGGCTCCTATACGATCGCGGATGCTATCAAGCAGGCACGTGAAAACCCCAAGATCGCCGCGGTCTTGCTGCGTATCGAAACCGGTGGCGGCTCAGCCATGGGTGCGGATGTGATCTGGCGTGAGCTTGAAATCACCAGCAAGATCAAACCAGTGGTCGTGAGCATGGGTGGCGCGGCAGCCAGCGGCGGGTATTACATCGCAGCTCCGGCCCAGCGGATCTTTGCGAACCCGCTCAGCATCACCGGCAGTATCGGGATTTTCTACGGCAAAGCAGACATTGTGGGGCTGATGGAAAAGCTGGGGCTCACTGTTGAGACCTACAAAACAGCCCCGCGAGCTGACGCCGAATCGATGTACCGCCCTTTCTCACCCACAGAGCGTGTCGAGCTCGAACACAAGGTGGGTCAGTTCTACGACATGTTCCTCTCGCGCGTCGCTGCGGGCAGGAAGCTTGAGAAATCTGCTGTGGATAAAGTCGGGCAAGGGCGCGTGTGGACGGGAGCCCAGGCAAGAACGCGCGGTCTCGTGGATGAGCTCGGCGGGCTTCGGCAGGCGCTCCGCTACACGCAAGCGCTCGTGCATGTCGATGAAGAGGCTCCCATCTTGGAGTTGCCTGTCGTCGAGACAAGTATCATCGGAGAAATCCTCGGTATCCCCGGTATCCACGCGGGTAGCCCCCCCATCCTTCCCGAAGCTGTCTTGCGCGTTGCTCGAGCCCTCACACCCTTCATGGTTTTTGAAGCAGATAAACCGCTCGCGCGCACTGAAATCGTATCTATTCTGCCATGAGTGAAGCCCTGCTTGCCTTCCACCAAGCACGTCTGGACGTTGCTGGCTCAGTCGCCGCCGAGGGGCTGAGTTTTACAACTACAGGCTCGCGCCTAGCGCTCATGGGTGACTGGTCGGCTTGGTTTCGCCTGTTGCTGGGGGCTGCGCGCTTGCAAGCCGGAACGGCAAGCATTCTTGGCCTCTCGGTGTCGGAAGCCTTGGCCCGAGGGCGCGTCGCGGTGATCTCGCCGAAGACACCACTCCCCGGCTCCTTCAGCGTGCGGCGGCTTTTCTGTGAGAGCGCACGCTTGGCTGGGTTTTCGCAAGCAGATGCCGAAGCCCGCGCTCTTCAAGTCGCCACGGAGCTCAACCTCTTGACGCTCAACGAACGTCGCATTGAAGCGCTCTCACGCGTGGAGCTTCGAGCCGTCTGGGTCGCCCATGCCATCATCACTTGGCCTGAAGTCATCTTCATCGAAGATTTGCTGGCAGGGCTCGCTGAGCACGAAAAAGATTACCTGTGGCGCCTCACCCTCGGGGCCCTCGCGGGACGAAAATGGGCAATCGTGCTGCCGTCCGATGATCCCTCGTCGATGGATGGCGAAGTTTTTTCGCATACCGACGAAGTGCTCGTGCTGGACCACGGGAACCTCGTCTACCAAGGAGCCGCGCGTCAGGAAGCAGGGAGTGCTCCGCAGATGTTCCGCGTCGTGGTCGCCCGAAATTCACAGGCCCTGTTCGAGAAACTCAACGGAGCAGGTCTGAAATTTCGCCCGCTCGGCCACGTTTCGGGGCAAGAGACCGTTTTGACGGGTGGTGGCACGGCGGGTCGCGCTGTCGTAGAGCTTCCGAGCCAGGAAGCCGTCCGGACGCTGCTCGCTCTTTCTCTGAGCGAAAATGCTCCCATTTTTGAGCTGATCCCTTTGTATCAAGGCCAATCTTATCTAAGAGCCCAACGCCCATGATCACCATCATCGACTACAATGCGGGAAATCTGCGGAGCGTCAAACGCGCCTGCGATGCCGTGGGGATCGAGTCCAGGCTCTCGTCGGATCCTGATCTCATCGCGAAGGCGGAGAAGCTCATCTTTCCTGGAGTCGGCGCCGCGCAAAGCGCCATGCACACGCTCAACCACTCAGGCATCGGCGAAGCACTCCGAACGGCGCACGGGCGCGGGATCCCAATCCTCGGCATCTGCCTGGGCACCCAGATCATTTTGGACGGCTCCGACGAAGGCGACACACCGACGCTCGGGCTTATCCCCGGGCGAACACGCCGTTTTCAGCTGCAAGATGCCACGCTAAAAATCCCGCATATGGGCTGGAATCAAGTGAATGTCCTGCAGCCGCACCCGTTGCTCGCCGGAATTGATCCGGGCGATGAGTTCTACTTTGTGCACTCTTATTTTCCCGCGCCGGCGTCAGCAACCCATGTTTACGCCACCACAGATTACGGAGGCGCTTTCCCTTGCGCGCTTGGCCGAGAAAATCTCTTTGCCACGCAATTCCATCCCGAAAAGAGTGGTCGGTTCGGGCTCGCCCTGCTCGCACGCTTCGCCAAGTGGGACGGCGCAGCATGCTGACCAAACGCGTGGTAGCTTGCCTGGACGTGCGGGATGGGAAGCTGGCCAAGAGCGTGCGTTTCGTCGACACGAAAGACATTGGCGATCCCATCGAGAAAGCCCGGCAGTATTACGAGCAAGGCTTAGATGAGCTCGTCTTCTACGACATCACCGCATCCAGTGAAAAGCGGGACATCATGCTGGATGTGGTCGAAGCCGTCGCTTCGCAAATCTTCATTCCCTTCTCCGTGGGCGGTGGCATTCGTTCGGTCGACGACGCCACCAAGTTGCGCCTGGCAGGTGCCGAGAAGATCAATGTGAATAGCGCGGCCGTCCAGAATCCGGAGTTGATTGCGGCCTGCGCGCAGGCGATCGGCGCTCAAAGCGTGGTGCTTTCGATGGATGTGAAGCGGTGCGAGAAAACAGCGGCCATTCCTTCGGGTTACGAAATTGTAATTCACGGCGGCCGCACTCCTACTGGGCTCGACGCTGTGCTCTGGGCAAAGCGTGGCGAAGAGCTGGGTGCCGGTGAGCTAGTCGTCAATTCTATTGACGCGGATGGCACACGCGAGGGTTACGAGATCGCGCTCACGCGCAGTATCGCGGACGCCGTCAGCATCCCGGTGATCGCTTCGGGCGGTGCCGGCAAGCCCGAACACCTTTACGAAGTACTCACCGAGGGCCACGCGGATGCAGCGCTCGTGGCCTCCATGCTGCACTACGGCGACTACACCGTTGGCGATCTCAAAACCTATCTCTCCGGTCGGGGCCTCCCGATCCGCATGCGCTATTAGCTCCAAGGTTATCCGTGAACACTTCTCGCTCCACGCTCAAATCTGCCCAGCGCATCGTCATCAAAATTGGTTCACGCGCGCTTGCCGGCGATGACCAGGCCCAACGCCACCTGGCTACGCAGATCGCGCAGTTTGGCCCGCAAACATCGACGATCATCGTCTCGAGCGGAGCCATCGCGATTGGTATGAAGCGCCTCGGCTATGCGGAGCGCCCAAAAGAAATCGCCCGCCTCCAAGCGGCAGCCGCGGCCGGTCAGATTGAGCTCATGCGGCGCTACGACGAAGCCTTCACCGAGCTAGGGCTACGCGCAGCTCAGGTGCTCATCACCCACGCTGATCTCGCCGATCGAGAACGCCTCAACAACGCCCGCGCGGCCTTCGCTGCCTTGCTCGAGGCAAAAGCGATTCCGATCGTGAATGAGAACGACACGGTGGCCACCGATGAGATCCGTTTTGGTGATAACGATCAGTTGGCGGCGATGGTAGCGCCACTGGTTGCCGCAGATTTGTTGATTCTGCTGACAGACGTTGAAGGCGTACTGAATGCGGCAGGCGAACGCATCAGCGAGATGACGGATGACGCCCAAATTGGGAGCTTCACAAGCTCGGCCGGCGTTGGCACCGGGGGCATGTCGAGCAAGATCGATGCGGCAAGAAAAGCGGTGCGCTCCGGGGCGTCGGTGGTGATAGGCCCTGCCGGTCGCCCCAACGTGATCCTCGATATTCTGGCCGGTGAAGACATCGGGACGCTGTTTCCGCGCAATGGCCGAGAACTACGAGCGCGCCAACATTGGATCGCGTACACGCTGCGTCCTCGCGGCGCGATTTTGCTCGATGCGGGCGCTGCCGAGGCAGTCAAAGCCGGACAATCAAGCCTCTTGCCGGTGGGCGTGCTCGGCCTACGGGGCCAATTCAATCCGGGCGATTCGGTTCAATTGCTCGCGCCTTCAGGTGAAGAAGTGGGGCGTGGCCTCACCCAGTTGGGTGCACTCGATGTGGCGCGCGCTGCTGGAAAAAAGGGCAGTGAGCTTGAGATGCTCTTTGGCGCGACGGGTAAAGATCTCGTTGTGGTGCATAAGGACGATTTGGTAACTGGGAGTTAAGGTGAAAATCCTACACTATCTTGCAGCGACCGGTTGGGGTGGAGCCGAGCGCGTGGCTTGCACGATTCACCGCCTGGCTCGCGAGCACGGGCACGAATCAAGCGTGGAGGGTCCTGCGCTGCCCGAGGTGGTGGAGGGGCATCGCCAGCAAACCGGAGAGTCGCTGCCTTGCGCAGTTTCGGAGGTAACCTGGTGGCGCTCAACGCGCGGCGCGCGACAGCGCCGAAAAGCTCTCAAACCGGACCTAGTGCATGTGCATCTGGCAACACCTGGCCTCGGCTCAGTCGGAGCGCTGATCGCAGGCAGGACACCCGCAGTTTTCACGTTCCATCTTCTCCCGCAGGCAGAACGCTGGAGCGAAGACTATTTGCTGCACGCCTCCAGCAAAAAAGTGCTGTCATTCATCTTGCAGAGCAAACGGCAACGCGCCTTAGTCGCCGTCAGCTCCGCGGATCGAGCCCGCCTAAGTCAAATATTTCTCGGCGAAACGATCGAGCTTGCCGTGAACGCGCCGCCCTTTGCTCCACTCGCCGCAGCATTTCCAGCTGGATTGACTTGGCCCGAGGCGAACGTGCGTTTGCTGTCGGTGGGGAGGCTGAACCAACAAAAGGGATTTGATCAACTGGTCAGCGCACTCAGCGATCCTCGCTTGCGCGACCTCAGCTGGCATTGGACGATTATTGGCGAAGGCGAAGAGCGCGCACGGCTGGAAACCCAGATCCAAGCTCACAGCATCTCAAACAAAGTCACGCTGGCAGGCGCGCAGGCAGCACATGCGGCGTTTGCCGACGCAGACTTGGTTCTTTGCCCCAGCCGATTTGAGGGGATGCCGCTCGTCCCCATGGAAGCGTTGCTTTCGGGAACGCCCGTGGTGTTGTCACGCATTCCCGCTCATCTTGAGCTCTTGCCGGGTGTCGAGAGCTCATTCCTACCTGAGGCCCCAACAAATTGGCCCGACAAGCTGCTCTCACTGCTCGTAAGCCGCACGGAACGAAACGACCTCAAACACGCACAGGCTCCCTTTCGCACCAACGATCCCCGCGAACGACTCTGGCAGGACTACGCAGGGATCTATGAGCGTGTTCTTGCGAAAGTGAACTCAAAATGACAGGGGCACCTTCACGTTTCGTCAAGACTTTCCAACAGCTGATGGCGCGCAGCTAGCTGGATGCCCAAGTAACGAGCTGCCAGACGCGATTCGGTGAGCCCGGCGGCGCGAGCCCGGTGAATCGTCTTGTCCGACGAAATGTGTAAAAGGGGAGACTCGATGGCATGCCGGCCACGCATCCCACTCGCCACCTCCCATTCGCCAATCCACACGCCCTCCCAAGGCGAGAAACGAAGCAAGTCTTCGTAGCTCATCCCAAAGGGCGCGAGCACTTGCTCTTCGAAAGATGAAAGGCTCGTGCGTGTCCAGATCGCGCCGGGCAAATAGTGAAGCGGGCAGCCGGTGCGACCAAAGAAGCGCGCGATACGGAGCAGCCGAGTGTCATGCGAAGGCCTGCGAAGCGCGTCGGCAACGCGTTGGAAGGCTGGAATGGCTCGAAGCGAGAGCGCCGGCGCACACCCTATTTCAGCGGCTGTTGCGAGCGAGAACGCCGACGGATCATCCATATATGCCAGAATGCTTTCCCAGTGCGTATCGAGCACGTGTGATGAGCGGGACGCTGGAAGCGCAACACTGCCATCATTCCGAATAAAATCCGCGACGGTAAAATCTCTAATGAAGTAGGAATCCGAGTCGAACCAGAACCAAGCGTCAGCGAAGCCAGTGCGCCACACCTGAAGCTTCACCAGTTGTTGCCCTTTCCAACTCTGTGTTAGCTTGCTGCCTAGGATTTCCTCGTCTGTCAGAACGTGCACTTGCCTACTTCCGATGGCATCGAGGAAGAGCTGCCGGTCAGCGCTTGGTACCGAAATGTAGTAAGGGATACGCTCTACGTTGAACTCTTCCACCGAGCTCAGCAGCTTCAAGAAGCGCCTAAGATCATCCCGAAACGTCTTGGTAAAAATCGCAAACTTCATGCACCACCTGAATAAGCGCCATTCTGAAGGCTCCGAGCTATAGCGTGCTGCCGGCGGCACGGGAACTCGCCCGCTGAATCTAGCGCTCACAGCCCGCGCCATTGGTCTTGAGGCAACGAATGCTAGCATCCGCCGATGCTTGCCGAGCCAGCCGAAAGCTCTGACCCGAACGCTCGCCTGAAGCAACGTGCCACCGTCGGCATGGTATTCCTCGGATCGCGAGCGATTCTTCAGAACCTCGTCATCCTGGTGAGCAATGTTTATCTGGCGCGCCTGCTCACCCCAGGGGACTATGGCATCTTTGGCATCCTGCAATTCGCGCTCTCTCTGTTCAAGCTGATTGGCGATACCGGGTTAGCGGCAGCGTTAGTTCAGAAGAAAGAGGCTCCGGACGATATTGAGCTCTCAACCATCTTCTGGTTTCAATTGGGGCTCGGGGCGTGCGTGTGCCTCGCCAGCTTTGCCGCTGTTCCGTTGTTGCCCATCTTTTGGAAAACGCTGCCGCCCGGAGCGGAATGGCTTCTGCCAGGCCTTTCCTTGAGCCTACTGTTCACGATGGCGCGGGTGGTGCCATTTCTGGTGTTGGAGCGTCAGGTCAACTTCGCTTGGGTCGGCACGCTGGAGTTCCTAGGAACGGTGGGATTCTACGGCTCGGCTGTGTTCCTCGCGTTGCGCGGCTCGGGAGCGTCGGCTCTGGTGTGGGCGAGCGTGATTCAGGCGGGGCTCGTGGCAATAGCCGCTAACCTGGTGCAACGCTGGCGGCCGCTCTGGGTTTTTTCCTGGAAACGTATTCGAGGCCTCTTAAAGTTCGGGTTTGCGTTTCAGGGCAATAATGTCGTCGGATTCATCAACTCTGCAGTGACTCCGCTGCTAGCTGGCGCCAGGCTTGGTAAAGAGGCTTTCGGCATCCTGCAGTTCGCGCAAAACACCGCGTGGTTCCCCTCCATGCCGGTGGGCATCGTACGTCGAGTCTACTTCCCCTATTTGAGTCGACTCCAGAATGATCGGCCCGCGTTCGTCGCTGAGCTTGAGACCGCAGTGGTGCTGTGCGCGCTGCCCTGCTTCTTTTTTATGGGGCTCTTTTTGGGCGGCGCACCCGCCATTGTCTCGATCATCTATGGGGACAAATGGCTCCCTGCGGTCCCCCTGATCTACGCGTACTCCATCGGGTTCTCCGTCACTTTCTACACTTGGATAGCGAGCGCCGCGATCGAAGCTTTGGGCCGTGCCGGAAGGATGTTCAAGATTGCGGTGATCTCAACCGTAACGAACTGGGCCGCCACACTGATCGCCAGCTTGCTGGGGGGTTCGGTGCTGGCTCTCGGGCTTGCGTTTCAGGTGCACATGATTGTGACGCCCATTGCCACATTCATTGCGATCCGTGAGTTGGTACCCGAGGCACGCACTGTATCTCGGACGCTACGCCTGCTTCCCGCAGCCGGAGCGGTCGCGCTGATAGGACGCCTCTGCTTGCCGTGGATCCACGGCGCCGGAACACTGATAGGTTGGCTGCTACTGAGTGCCTTCGTGTTCTCTGCGCTGGTCCTTCTATTGGACGGAGGCGTACGGCGTTTGGCTCGCGCTTACGTTCGAAAGCTACTTTAGTGTGGTCTCTGGCCTCGAAAGGATCCCGTCCACAAACCACACCATCGCTAGTTCTTCGCGTGTCTTGAAGCTTTCCAGAGTCCCGCAAACGATATTCACCAGAGGGACAAACTGTCGGAGCAACGGGTTGCGCTGGAGCTCAAGATTCAATATCTGCCCGAGAGTTGCCCAGAGCCGACCGAGCCCAATCACCTCTTTGAATTCGACGCCACGTTCGCGCAACAGATGCTCCAAACCATCGCGCGTGAAGCGCCAATAATCATGAGGCCTTTCATGAGCCGGCCAGACCCCAGGCACACTCAAGATGAGACGTCCCCCAGGGCGAAGAACGCGCAATGCTTCGCTCAAAGCGAGCGCGGGATTCGGCAAGTGCTCAAGCACCTGCGTTGAGATCACAACGTCAACGGAAGCGTCGGCGAGCGGAATGCTCTCAGCATCGCCAATGAGCGTGGGCTGACTGAGCGGGCCCTCGCGATCGATTCCAATGTACTCAGTTCTGGTTGCATCCAAGAACTGACGATAGGGCTGCATGCCACACCCAACATCCAACACCTTCCCGCGACATGTCTTCAAAGTTCGTTCCACTTGGAGCCAAAGCGGCGCCAAGTGCAGGTACAAGGGCTGCCGCCAGGTTGGCAGATGGGGCCGATAGGGGCTCGGGCTTGGCTGAAAGAGCATGTTAATTCCCACCCGCGACAGGCTTCCTAGCAACCATCAGGACTGAGTCTTCAAACCATCTGCCTGGAAGAATGCGCATTTTTGCCAACATTCCCGCCAATCTAGCTTCCAAATAGCCGAGAGCCAACGTGGCTCCAGAGTTCGAGCGCTCACCTATTCCCAAAACGCGTCCGTAGCGCTGCCAAGCTGATTCCACGTGCACCACAGGACCCACGAGCCTTTCAAGAGCAATGCGAAGGCTCTTCCTCGAGAAAAAGTTCAGGTGCTCGGGGGGCTTATACTGATCCCAGGTCCGAGGAAGAAAGCGAGCGTTCAGATTCTCGATCACGGGCACTACTGCCGCAAGTAGTCCGCCGGCGTTGAGCTGCAACGAGAGCTCCTTCAACGTCTGCAGCGGGTTCGATAGATGCTCAAGAACATCCCAACACGTCACCACGTTAAAGGGTCCTTGCTTCGCCGCCTCCGCAAAACTGGAAAGCAGCATCGGACGTATATTCTCTGCCGCTCTAACTCGCGCAGCCAAAGATGGCTCGACGCCAATCGCGTCCCAACCCTTTTCTCGTGCAGAGCTCACGAAGACGCCACTCGCGGCCCCAAAGTCGAGGAGCCTTCCGCGTTCCGGCGTCAATCGGCAAAGCAGGGCAGCCCGGGCCTCTGCCTTCCTCTGATGCGAGGCGGCTTCTTTGACGAAATAGTCATCGTAGCCGAGCCCTGCCCCTGCAAAATATTCTCCCTCGTAAACTTGATTGAGCGCTTCGTCAGCGGGGGTTGGATACACCCACTCGAAATCGCAGGCTGCGCAGCGGTAGATAACGTAAGGAATTAACTCAAACCGACTTCGCCCTGGGGCGTCGCAGAGTGGACAATTGGGTGAGGGAGGCATCCGTCTCTGGCACCTCTAACACATTGATCACCCTGAGTTCCCGCCTAAGCAGTTTGCCAAGAGCCTGCCCTCCGGGAAACTTTCTCAACCCACCGGTGTCGGACGTACTGATGCTGGTTCGATCCGCGCTATTTCTGCTCCCGCTCTGCGGCGCGGGGGGTTGCGCAACGGCGCACAGCGGGTTGGCTCTGAAGGGGCCAGTGCCCGAGCCCGCTTCGGGCCTGGAAATCCCAAGGAGCGCCGCGCCCGAGCCCATTGTACGGACGAGTGGCACAGTGTCGTCTCACACGCCTCACGCGCCGTACGTTTTTGCGACCCGCGCCCTAGAGTCGGTGGTTCGGATTGTTACTGGGAAGGTGGCGTGCAGCGGGACATTGATTGACGAGCGCCGAGTCCTCACAGCTCATCACTGTGTGGCCGCGCGAACGGCAACGGGCGAAGTGTTGTCGCACGATGTAGCGCCCGAGCGGATCACGGTGGAGCTCGGGGGAGATTATCTGCCTTGGGGGGAAGTTAGCGTGAAAGCTGTGGTTGCACCGCGCTGTGGCTATCGTGCCGGCGTTGGGGACGTGGCGATCCTCATTTTGAGCCGACCGCTGTCCGG
>CAZSUA010000040.1:0-236 GCA_964609655.1 uncultured Polyangiaceae bacterium
ACACATACCACCGCGGTGAGGCGCATGTTAGATAGCGCTCAGTTTGTTTGTCAAGCACCACTCCCACCAAGATTCTTGCCCACCTCAGCCCACATACAACCTCGTATGTCATCACGAAAATTTTGAACCAGCAATGCGGTTGCAATTTTCCATGGGGTTGGGGCGACATGGCATTTCGCCAACGGACGATAGGGAACACAAGCTCTCGCCAGCTGTGAGCTCGTCCCCCCCCCCCC
>CAZSUA010000040.1:246-16043 GCA_964609655.1 uncultured Polyangiaceae bacterium
GAACATGTACTTCACGAAGCTGCAAAACATACTCCTGCAAGTGAGCCGAAGCTGAGCCCTCGGAAGTTCAACTTCGCTTTCGCGTTGACGGGTCTGTAGTGCCTCGGCTAGGTTGGCCACGCCATGGGCTTTAGCGTGCACGGGCACGCGGGCATTCCACAAGAACTCTTCTGCGAACCTACGAGCGTGCAATGTCAGATTGGTTGAGCAAGTTATCGTTTGCCGCGGGCCTAGCCCTAGCTTCACTGGTGAGTGGCTGCGAGGGCGGCGTTGGCGATCCCTGCGTGCCTGAGGAGGAGTTTCTCAAGGATTTCTCTGGCTTCTCGCTGGAGCAGACGAACGTGGAGAGCCGCTCGTTTCAGTGCGAAACACGTATTTGCCTGGTGAACCACTTCGCGGGGCGCGTGAGCTGTCCGTACGGCCAAGCAGAAGGTGATCTGGGCCTTGCCGCGACCGATCCAAAGCGCTGCCGCATCCCCGGTAGCACTGATCCGGTAGAAGTTGCGGTTGACCCCCAGCGCGTCAAGCGGCGTGCTGATGACACCGTGTATTGTTCCTGCCGCTGCAGTGGTCCTGACAAAAACGCCCGCTATTGCGATTGCCCTAGCGGCTACGGTTGCGTCAAGCTGATTGACGACTTGTCCCTAGGAAGTGGCCAGCTCGCCGGCTCGTACTGCATCAAGGATGGTACCGCCTACGACGCAAGTGCTCAAGGCGTGTCGCTCTACGCGCCCCCATGTGATTCAAAAATCTCGAGCTGCGGCAACAACGGGCAGAACCCCCAATAATTCAGCGTCAGCGCCGCGGCGGGCTGGCGGAACAGTTGGTCGCGGACTTCATCCGCACTCAAGGCCTTGACGTTGTCGCAATGAACCTCCGGGTGGGGTCGTACGAGCTCGACATCGTCGCACGCGACGGCCCGTTGCTGGTTGTGGTTGAAGTGCGGTCCCGGGGACCAGGGTCGTGGACCAGCGCGTTCGGTAGCCTTGACGCGGCAAAACGGCGGCGCGTGCGAAGGGCAGGCCAATGGTTGTGGGATCGTCGTTATCGGAACGATGCGAGCGTCGAACGAATGCGTTTCGATGCGGCGAGCGTGACGTTTACCCCGGAGGGTCCTCGTATCGAATACGTCCGCGCGGCATTCTAGTGTCAAACGTCGAGGGCAGCTTGCATCTCGGTCCGCAAGGCCCGGAGCTGACTGAGCTGGTGCGGATCCACGTTTTCTTCGAGGTGCCTTAAAGCCTCATCGAGCTTGCTTATCTCGACCTCCTGACGCTCCCTCAAGCTACGCACCATCGTGTCGAACGCTTCAAAAAACGACACTAGCTCATCACCCTTGCGCAAGGGCTGAGGAATTCGCAAGCGCCCGGCCCCGACGTCGGCCAATTGGCGCTTCATCTTGTGGATCGGACCGGCCACTTTGTGCGTCACGTAGATCCCCATCACAGCGATCACCAACACCAACACCAAGCAAACGAACGGCAGAAAGAGCAGCATCTGCCCCCGCTGCGTGCGTACCAACGCAGCCTGAACCTTAAGCGTGCGAGATTGTTCCTCAAGATCGTGTTGCTGCTTGGATAGCGTCGCGTCCTGGCTCATTGAGTCGGCCTGGAACGCGTTGAGAAGCTCAGGATCATCGGCGTAAGCTGGATCCTTCTGGATGTTCATCTTGACCACAGCGCTCACTTTTTGACTCTCGGTGAGCACCGTTTGGCCGAGGCTCACCGCCCTCTCTCCGCTTGCAACGGCTTGCTCCGTTTGGAGGGCCAATGCTGAGCCCGTGCGCCACAAACCGAGGCCAAGCACGCCGCCGATCACCACAGCGACTGCCATCATGTAGGCTGTGTACTTGAGCTGAAGGCGACTATCGAGCAGGTAGTTTCGAAGCCTGCGCTGGTGACGCCCTGGTGGCATCGACTGTAAGTTCATCGCGTTTTTCATTTTAGAATTGCTCCGCGTTGACGGAAAACTTTTTCAAAGCTCGCTCTGCCACCATCTTCAGAAGACTATTCTCCGTGTCCTTGTCCCCCGGAGACACATCTTGGGCCGTGAGATCGACAGAAAAGCTGCCGAGCAGAGACTGGGCAGGATATGAAAATACTGCCACTTCCATTTTCACTTTCAGAGCTCCTCCGCGGTACTTTGGCTCAAACACCCTGGGCGCCAGATAAAATCCCTTGAGCCGCTTGTACTTGCGCAACACTCCCTTGGCTTTGTCGCTCGGCTCGTCGTCGGGGGCGATCACCAGTGTCGGGAGGTCCTTCGCCGCTTGGCGCATAGAGGTGCGCAAGATCGCGTCCACGCTGGCCGCATCCCCTGTTGCGACTGAGGCTTTGCTGATGGCGACATAATACTTCGTGGTGGGCGTGATGGCGGGACCCACCTCGAGGTTCGCAAGGGCGCGCCGCAGGCTTGAACGCACTTTTGTGTCGGTTTCCGTTGCCAGGCTGCTCTTCAAACAAGTGCTCCCACCTTGCTTGAGTTTACCGAGCGCGGCAGCTGCAGCTGCTCGAACGGTAGCACTCGCATCGGAACCTACGGCCAAACAAAGGGGGCTCACCGCGGCGGGGCTCTTAGTTGAGCCGAGAGCGAGGGCTGCCTGGGTGCGGACGCGAAAATCCTTCTCCTCAGCCAAACGCCGAGCCAAACGCCCGACGGTTTCGACGGCGAGGGCATGGGTTGAGAGAAGGGCAAGGATGACGAGGAGGCAACCACTGACCGAGCGACGAAACCCTTCCGGCATTCCCTTAACTCTACCACGTCTTTCCAGGCGATGGGGCTCGACATCGTGGCGCGCCTATCGGCACACTTGGAGTCCGTGTCTTTCCTGAAGTGTCGTTCTTGCCCGGTAAGATGCCTGAAATTCGCAGTAACCGCGGCATTTTTTTTGGTTTCGGAACTAGCTACAGCAGGGCCTAAGGTGCGCGTTCGCGGCACAGCAAGGGTGCGGGCCTTGGTTGAGGTACTAGCAGAGAGGCTAGAGGCCAGAGGCACTGTTCTGGACGACGCCGGCCAACCGGTGCCCAATGCGAGCGTCGCGCTGCGTATCGTGGACGGGCAAGCTGCACGCCGGTTTCGCGCCTGGGATCACTGTGACGCCCGGGTGACTGTGCGCGATGAAGGGTCCGAGCGAGAGGAGCTGGTTGTCCTGGCAGGCGTCGACGGGCAGTTCTGCGCAGCCTTCGACCCGAAGCTTGAGGGCAATATCGAGTTTCGGGCCTTGGGCTCAGATTGGCTCCTCGGCAGCGCACAAACGGTCGCCATCGATCGCACACGGCGCTCGTTACAAATGGATCTGGATTCATTTTCAGACACGCTGCTGCTCGATCGCAGGAGCCACATCTTGCACGTCGACGCGAATGTCTTGCCAGCCTACCAGTCCGATGACGCCGTCCACGAGATCCAACTGCGCCTGGAGCTCCAAGAAGGCAGTGCAACACGCACGCTTTCGGACATCAAAACGCGACCCAACGAGCGGACAGAAATCGAAGTTCGTTCCGCAGACCTCGGCGCTCCAGGCGAAAAGGAACTGGTCATTTCCTTTGCCGGCTCCTCTTGGCTTACGCCGGGCCAGGCAAAACGCCGCATTCAGGTGGTGTCACCGGTGTCTCTGAATGTCTCCGCCACTGCCCATGCGACTGCAGGTCAACCCTTTCGACAGACGGTGCAGGTAACTTCGAGGAACGGAGGGGGCATCAGCGGGTCTGTGGAGCTGCAGGTCGAAGGGAGTGTTGTGGGGATTTTCCCAGTCTCCCACGGCCAGGCCGAGCCCACTGTAGTGCTCCGAGCTAGAGCCGAAGGACCTTCGCGCCTGCAGTTTGCCTTCATTCCCGCAAATCCTTACCTCGTGCCCGACCATCCGGTGAAGCAGTCCGTCACTGTGGACGCAGAGCCAGGGCCCTCGTCCTTGCTATGGATCTTCGGAGTGGTCATCGCCGCAGCTTGGATTCTTACCGCTTGGTGGCGTCCGAGGGGATCCACTCACAAGTTATCATCAACACAGGCGGGGGCTGAACAAGTGCCCGGACCCGGGCTTGAGCTTGTCCGCACACTTTCGCCCCAACAGGGCTGGGCCGGACGGGTTCTTGACGCCCACACGGCCCAAGCTTTGCAAAACGTTTCTATCACGCTGAGCGTGCCTTCATTCGCTGGAACGGGCGTGCTTGAAACAACGAGCACCGATGCTGAAGGTGCTTTTCACTTGGCACCCGTACCAAGTTCCAGTGGAGGAGTTGCGATCGCACTGCATGCGCCTTTTCATCTGCCGTTCGCCCAGCTGCTCCCAACGAACGGCGAACTCATCGTGCGCTTGGTGTCGCGGAGGCGAGCCCTCCTCGACGGGCTCATCCTCTGGGCGCAGCGCAGGGGGCGTCCTTGGAATCGGCCTGGGGACCCAACCCCCGGCTACGTGGCCCGAATTGCTGACCGCCACCTTGCTCCGGAGGTGACGGCTTGGGCTGAGTCGGTCGAGGCCGCTGCGTTCGGCGCCGACCCTGTTGACGAACCAACCGAACGTGCGGTCCAAACCCGTGAGCCTCGTTCGTAACTCGGGCTGGCAGGGGTCAAACGACGAATAGCGGGAACCGGCGGTATCGAGCCGTTGACTGTCGAAACGGGGCGCCACTATAGTCCCGCCGCTCGCACCGAGATATCCGCGATGGAAGCAGTCTACGTCGTCCTCGTGCTTGGCCTTTTGCTGGGCCTCTATCTACTGTTTGGTCGTGGTACGAAGTCGGATACTGGAAGTCCGGCCGCCTTCGACGCAAAACCGAGCGCTCCAAGCAGCGAAGCGCCGCCGGTTGCTGAGCCCACGTCCAAGCGGAAGACCCCGCCGAAACGCGCCATTCAGCCAGAACTCGAGACGCCATCCTCGCCGGCAGACGCAGAACGTCCACGTAGCTCGCTGGCTCCCGTCCGCGATGTGGAGGGAATGCGGCGCGGGCTAGCCCGCTCCCGAAGCGACGAGGGCTTCTTTGGTCGCTTGCGCGCGCTCTTCATTGGCAAGGGAGAAATCGGTGGCGATATAGCCTCACAGATCGAGGAAGTGCTGTTAACCTCCGACGTGGGGGTGGATACAACACGCGCGATTCTCGGTCGCGTACGCGAAGCATTGACTCACGCGGAGCTATCAGATTCGGGGCGCGTCTGGGATGTGCTGAGGGGTGAGGCGCGACGGATTCTTGAGGTGAATGGGGATTTTGGCTCATTCAGGCTCGTGGGAGCGCCCACGGTCGTCTTGTTGGTAGGCGTGAACGGTGCCGGCAAGACGACCACGATCGGAAAGTTAGCCGCCAAACTAAAGACGCAAGGTCACCGCTGTGTGCTCGCCGCCGGTGACACATTTCGGGCAGCCGCTGTGCAGCAGCTTGGCGTTTGGGGAGAACGAACGGGCTCAGAAGTAGTCCGCGGCAAGGATGGTGCCGACCCAAGCAGTGTTATTTTCGAAGCCATCAAGAAGGGGCAGGCGGAAGGGGCAGATGTGGTGCTTGCCGATTCGGCAGGGCGACTTCACACCAAGACGAATCTTATGGTTGAGATGCAAAAGATCGTTAAGAGCGCAGCGAAGGCCTTGGATGGCGCGCCGCATGAGGTCCTCTTGGTGATCGACGCAACCAACGGACAGAATGCCCTCGCCCAGGCCCGCGAGTTCAAGGAAGCGCTGCCGCTCACCGGGATCGTGCTCACCAAGCTGGACGGCACCGCCAAAGGTGGCGTCATTTTAGGCATCTGCGACGCACTGAAACTTCCCGTTCGGTTTGTTGGGCTTGGCGAACGCCCTGACGACCTGTATGAGTTCTCGCCAGAAGATTTTGTCGAAGCGTTACTTGGCAAGGACGCTTCGGTTGATGCCGCCTGACATCCACCGCCAGCGGGCGAGAACCAGCACAGCAATGAGATTCGCATCAAAGTTTCGAACCGTTCTGTCGGCTGTTCGCGCGTTAATCGTCGCGGATATTGGGGACTCACGACCACCTTGGCGCACTGATGATCTTTGCCTGGTACTTTGGCGGTTGATCGTTGGAAATCCTCAGTGCTATAGTCCCGACCGGCAGCTGGGCATGCGGTTTTCTTCAATAATTTCGAGTGGTTATCTAACTCCAAGCCGGCGCGGTTGTTCTTGCGGTTGATTACGGAAGGGAAAGCGGGAGTCGCATCGATGCAGAAGACATACATCGGGCTCCTCGGGGCAGCACTGTTATGCGCACTTCCGACGACGAGTTGGGCGCAAGACAAGGCCGCCACCGGGAAAACTAACGAAGTAACGGCAGCTGCTCCTGGCGAAGGCGGTGCGCAAGAACCAGCGGAAGCGGAAGCGGAAGCGGAAGGAGCGACACCGGATGACGGGGGCGACAGCCTGGCTGACATCTGCAAAATCGATCCCGAGGCATGCCCTAAGCTTGACTTCGATAAGGAAGCCAAGCGGCCCCTTGTTGAAGACGTCTTTGCCGTGCAGCAACGCTTCGTAGTGAAGAAGGGGCGCTTCGAGATCAACCCTTATTGGGGTGTGACGCTCAACGACCAGTTCGTCAGCCATCCAGGCCCCGGCCTGGGCTTGAACTACTACGTGAGTGAGGCACTCGCCGTTGGCTTGAATGGCAATTACTACGAGCCACTGAACATCGACAGCAAGTTCAACTCCCAGGTGCGCCGTGCCGCTCGCGTCGCGGTGCCCCTCACCGAGTACCAGTGGAGCGGAGCACTGAATTTCAGCTACGTGCCAGCTCAGGGCAAGTATGCCGGTTTTCAGAATTTTATCTTCCACTACGACGCCTACATCGTCGGTGGAGTGGGTGCCATCAGCACCCGGCCAATTCCGATCATTGACCCAGATAATCGCAACTTCAAGTACAGCACTAAGCTGGCCTTCAACGCTGGCATCGGACTCAGAATTTATCTGAGCCGGTGGTTCGCGGCGGTGCTCGAAGTTCGAGACTACACGTTCAATGATCAGCTTGAGAATCTTGAGGTTTCCAAGACTCCGGGCCCTGGGCCTGGCAGCGCACAAGACCCAGCAACCTGGTTGGGTGACAAGTCACTCACCTGGCACGTGCAAGCTCAGGCTGGCGTGTCCTTCTTCCTCCCCCCCACCTTCGAATACCGGTTGCCTAAATAAGGCCAGGTCAAGGTTAGGCGACGATGCGAACGCACAACACACACAAACAAGCCAAACGAGCAGCGGTCGCGCTAGGCGTAGCTGTCTCGCTTTCGATGGGAGCTACCGCAGCTCAGGCGCAAGAGATCTTGCTGACTGGGCCACTCGCTGGGGCTCAAGCCGTTCGAAAGCTGAAGTTATATCGTGAGGGTCGCTTTGAGATAGCTCCCCAAGCAAGCTTCACTCTGCTGGATGAGTATCAGCGCACGATCTTCCTAGGTGCGCGCTTGAACTACAATCTGACCGATTGGTTGGCGTTGGGCGTCTGGGGCGCAACTGGCAGCGTCATTCAGGGTCCGACGCATTTGTCCGAGCAGATTCAAAACGTGAACGCGAATCGAATTGCTACCGATCCGGCGGGTACGAGCCTTCCGCGGCGCCTGGTTCAGGACAATCTTGGTCCTGATTTCCGCGACCAGATTGCGGGCGTGGATTGGGTGGTTTCTCCGCAGCTCACCGCTGTGCCGTTTCGCGGGAAGCTCGCCTTGTTTCAGGGAATCGTTTTGGACTCCGACCTGTACTTGTTCGGTGGTCCCGCGTTCGTGGGCTTGAAGGAGCGTGCGGATTGCGAGTCGGACTGCAAGAATTCGTTCGCCATGGCCAGCCGCATGGCGATTGCGCCGACTTTCGGGCTTGGCTTCTCATTCTATGTGAATGATTGGAGCGGCATTGGCTTCGAATGGCGTGGTCTTCCTTATAGCTGGAATACCGGTGGCTTTGATTTAGGTGGTACCGGCCCGAAGGGCGACACACCTGACAACAAAGTCAACTCTGACGATCAACAATTCAAGTTCAATCAGATGCTGTCAGTCAGCTTCAACGTTTACCTGCCGACCGCGCCGCGCATCAGCGAATAGCCTGAGTAGCATCTGCGAAGAGTCCCTGGCGAAAGCGGTCCATCGTGGGCGGTAGTTGTTTGTTGGCGTGGTGCGACGCCGCAGATCGGTTATTTGTGTGTCCCAGCGCCGCAGCTCAACTATTCGTATGCCGCAACACCGCAGATCGACTGGCGCTAGCGAAAACCGCTCCGTTGCATTAGCGGAGAGCGACGACCTTATCGCTAGCTAGCTGATACCCGGGAGGCAAGGAGTGAGCGCACGCTTCTCGTAGTTCCAACGGTATAGCCCAGCCTTTCTCGGCGAGTCCGGCGGCGGTGCGGTTCTTGACGCGCAAGGATTCCTCCTGCTCAAGGCCAGCCACTAAGGCTTCGGCACTGGCTTCTTCATTCAGGGCCAGCACAGCCACTACCGCCGCGTGCCGAACGGGCTCGCTGACGTCTTGGATGAACGGCAACAGTGCGACGCGTACATCCTCACTCGGGTGCTCGGCGAGAACTCCGATCAACTGGATCTTGGGCTCGGGATTGCGAACGTACTCGGTATCGAACTGATCCAGTGCAGCCAAAAGCTCGTCCACATAGTGCTCGGGCTCAATGATTTCTTTCAGAATCTTGAGCGGCCAGGTCAGGCTCTCGGCCTTCTTGCAGTAGGCACGGAGGGGCTCAAGCGCCGCTTTTCCGGTGGCGGTGAGACCCCGCGCTGCTGCCTCTTTTTCGTCCTGATCCGTGATGGAAGGATCCATCGACCAATTGAAGCGCTTGAGGAGCGCCCCGGCGCTAGCAGCTGTGCCGATTTTTCCAAGCTGTTCGATCGCGTCTTGCCGATCATAATCCTGGGAAAGCTTGCTTTCCACCAACCTCGCGAAGCGCGCGACATCACGATCTGACTTCGAGACTGGCCCCTGGCTTTTTCCTTTTCCGAACCAATCAAGTAAGCCCATATTCTCGGTTCCTCAGGCCAAAACTCTAGCTTTTGGCGAAGTTAAGCCACGTGTCGCACGGTGGTGCGGAGCGCTTATAGCCCGCTTCCGTCGAACGTAAAGCCCCAGCCGGCCGAACCACCACGGAACCCGGCTGGGAAAAACGTGTCTTCCTGCTTCGGAGGTCGGTCGCAGGAAAGAGTGCCTGGCCTTCACGCGGGTAGCAGTACGGCAACCAAGACCACCGAGCTGTCCCGGAGGCTTACCTGAAAGCGGACAGGCCGCCCGTGCTTCTGAGACAGCTGACCCTCGCTTGCCTGGATCTTGGCAACGAAGACGTCGAAGGTGATGTGCTCCACCGGATCCCCGAGCTGACGCTTGGCGTCCACATACTCGCGATGGATCCGCCCATAATACTGGGCTGGAGCTTCAGCAGCCAAGGCCGCGGCAACATTCGGATCCGTCTGCTGAGCCATGGCAGAACTCTCGTCCACGCTCAGTGCTTCCGAGAAGGCCTTAGATGATGGCGATTGCGAAGGGCGACCTTCTTCATCCGTCGTGTCTTCCGCCACACCCATGAGGGCGTTCAGGAGCGAATTAATTCTGAAAACCAAGCCGCCAAGTTCTGCGTGCTCGATCTGAAATCGCAAATCGCTGTTGCCATTCATGATCGCCAAGAGGCCGTCCTCAAGCTCAGAAATCGGGCGTGAGATATAATTGCCAAGCAAGAATCCGCCTGCCACCACTAAGAGCACACCGAGCAGCGTCATTCCAACGATCGGCGCCCCGAGTGCGGTTCCAAAATCCGGGACGAGCGCGACGGGCACTGACGCGATGAGCACCAATGGCGTCGAACCGTACCCCTGCACCGGGGTCGCGCCGAAAACGCTGCCGCCCACAATTCCCTCGGCCACATTAAGGCTACCCGTTTTTTGCGCAGCTATTGCAGCGGAAAGCACGATCGGAGAACTCGCAGACGCCATAGCTGCAGCCGCGCCGCTTCCACTGTGTGCCACAATCTCCAGCCCATTCGGGCCTGGGATGGCCGCGGCCAAGCTCAAACCACTCGTGCCTTCGCTGGTGCGGACCAGACGCTCATCATTCAAAGGCATGCCCACCACCGCAACCCCTAAAACAGCTCCATCGTCCCCGCGAACGCCAGCGTAGGTTACCAACATTTGCTCGTTGCGAGAGCGATTGAGCCAAACCTCACTGGCCGTCGGCACCCCCTTCAGCACACTCTTTAGGTTGGGGTACGCATCAACCAGCTTTTCCCCGCGCATCAAGGCGGAGCCATTCTTTCCGAGGACAACCCCCTGAACGTCGGCAAACAGGACTAAGGATGGCGCCAACTTATCGAGGCTAGCTTCGGCAACAATCGCCTCGCTCAGCTGGTTGGCCTGCGCCGTTGCAGCGTCCTGCCTGGCTGACTCCGTTCCTGCCGAAAAAACAGCGCGGATCGGTTCGCGAGAGGCATTCACCCCGAGCCAGCGTTCCAAACGCGAGGCATCTAATGCCAACTGAATGTTGGCAGTCCTGAGCGCTCGGCCCACTTCCTGCTTGCGCGCCCCCGGGTCAGACACCACCCGCGTGAGCGAATTCATTAGCAAACCGAAAATACCAAGCCCAACGAGGAGCATCGTGATGGCGTTGACTGCAATGATCTTCCAGCGCATTTTTGTATGGCCCCTGTCGATTGATCTCAGCAAGGGCAAGCGCGCTCGCGCACTCGCCTCTGCCCAACTGCCGATCCGCCAAGGCGCGCATCGGGTAAGCCATGAGGGTAACATCTTCCTCACAGAAAGGAACAAAAGCGTGGCGGCCTAAGGACGTTTGCTCTTCGATGATCCCGCCTTCACCCCCGCGAGTCGTTTTCACTCCACGAGTCGTCTTCCATAAGCGCGCTGCACCGTAACGATTCGCGTGCGGCCAGAGCTTCTCCTAGAACCATTCGGCCGACCCAAGGCGCTATCTGTAGCGACTTTCCCGCACGCCATGGCTGTTCAGTACAGGAGGCCTTGAATAAGCAGGGCGCTCTGGGCTAAAGGGGCGCTCCTTTGCCAGCTGGGAATAGCCCGGATTCTGGTGGGTGTAGCTCAGTGGTAGAGCACCGGATTGTGATTCCGGTCGTCGCGGGTTCAATTCCCGTCATCCACCCCAACCGTCCTCAAGCTGAGGACGGTGACCTACAGGGGCAATTTACACTACCGTTCTCAAGCATGGCTGCCGGCGATAGCGACTCCTGGGATCTTGACACGCTGGCCGTGCATGCGGATTGCCGTGAGCCGTACTTGGGGGTAGTCGCCGAGCCCATCGTTCTCTCGACTACCTTCGCTCAACCTGAACCGGGTAAGCCCATCCGCTTCGAATACGGCCGGAGCGGCAACCCCACCCGAGCGGCGCTTGAGCAGGCGCTGGCGGCGCTCGAAGGAGGTCGTTTCGGCTTGGCTTTTGCTAGTGGCAGCGCTGCAACCTTGAACGTGTTGGCCACCCTCTCCCCCGGCGATCACGTCATCTGCGGGGATGATGTTTACGGCGGAACATTTCGTTTACTAGAACATGCGAAACGGACTCAGAACATCGAACTGACCCGACTCGATCTCAGAGATACACAGGCGGTTAGCGCCGCGTTTCAGGACCGGACGCGACTGATTTGGTTCGAGACGCCTACCAACCCCACCCTCAAGGTCTTCGATATTCTACGCCTCAGCGAACTCGCGGCTGCGAGAGGCGCGATTTCGGTTGTCGACAACACCTTCGCTACACCGATCCTCCAGCGTCCACTGGCACTCGGCGCAACAGCCGTGGTTCATTCAACCACCAAGTACATCAATGGGCACTCAGACGTGGTGGGTGGAGCTGTGATCACGAATGATTCGCAGCTCTACGAAAAACTGAAGTGGACGCAAAATGCGCTCGGGGCCGTACCTAGCCCCTTTGACTGCTACCTGACGTTGCGCGGTATCAAGACGCTTCCGCTCCGGATCCGACACTCCTCGCGCATTGCACATGAGCTCGCGGTGCTGCTCGAGGCGCACCCCAAGGTGGATCGGGTGTTTTACCCAGGCCTTGCAAGCCACGCCGATCACGCGCTTGCCGCTCAACAAATGGTCCTGCCCGGAGCCATGATCAGCCTTCAGCTTCAAGGAGGCTTGGATGCTGCACGGGCATTTCTAATGAGCCTGCGGCTTTTCACTCTCGCAGAAAGTCTTGGCGCCGTGGAATCGCTTGCCGAGCACCCGGCTTCCATGACCCACGCGTCAATCCCACGGCCGGAACGCCAGCGGCTGGGCATCACCGATGGGCTCGTGCGGCTTTCGGTCGGCCTGGAGTCTCAGCGAGACCTCTGGGCCGATTTGGAGCAGGCGCTCCGCTAAGTTTCTAGCCCTAGATTGGCAGGGTAATGGTAGAAGAGCCGAACTCTAGCAAGCGGAAGAAGGAGTCGACACGAGATGCGGGTTTTGAAGCTAAATTTATGCGTGCTTTCGGTGGTGGCCTTGGCTTCGTGCAGTGACCCTACTGAGCCGCCTGCCGAAGCGGCGTTTAAGGGCTATGCCTCAAATCGCACTAACGAAGTATGCGCTGTGATGGGCGCTGCCAGCTTTGGAACGAAGAAGCCCACGAGCGCGCGGGACGAAGGCGTCACCGTCCAGGATGGTTTCGATGGCGCCTCCGTTAGCTGCAGCATTAAGGGAACTGGCCCCTACGCCGTGCAAGCGACTGCTTCCTATCAAGGAGCTAGCTTAAGCATCGCCGGGACCGTGGGCGCGGATGGGAATGGCACGCTCACACGTGTCACGATATTTTCCTCTGCGACTGGGCCCCTGACGAACACAGAGCCCTGCACGATTGACGCGTCTCCGGCACCGAACGCTGGGGAAGCCCTGAGGATCGCGCCAGGCGAGATGTTCGCACAGATTGACTGCCCAGCAATCTCGAACTCCGGCACTCCGGACGTCACCCATTGCCAGGCCCTCGCGAACTTCGTGCTCCTGAAGAATTGCTCCAAGTAAGGCGTCAGACTCGCCTGGCAGCGTTAACTCAACGTGCCTGAGGCGGGCGAACGGGGGGGTTGGTCGAACTTACGCCCAGCAAATCGGCTGCGTCCGTCGCCCGATCCCGCTCTAACGGCTCGGAGGCATCCCCTTCGATGCGCACGACCACCGCGGTGATATTGTCTTCCCCGCCCTGTTCATTGGCGAGCGCAATCAATCTCTCACACGCAACGGGGAGGCTCGGATTCGCCAACACCGTCTGCAGGATCTCCTCATCCTCGACCATGCCGCTGAGCCCATCTGAGCACAGCACAAAGATGTCCCCCACCTCCGCCGATTGCCCCTGCAAATCGACCGCGACTTGATCTTGCATGCCAAGCGCCCGCGTGATCACGTTCTTGGGCAGCTCGCTTCGCTGCTCCTCACTCAATTCAGGCATCGCCGTCAAGTAGTCGTTAACCAATGAGTGATCGCGGGTGAGCTGCTCGATGGCACCATTTCGGATGCGATACGCCCGGCTATCCCCCACGTGGCCAAAGAAGATCTTTTGCTTCTTGCGACTGAACAGCGCTCCGACAACCGTGGTGCCCATGCCCTGGCAATCGCGAGCTCGCACGCTGTGCTCAAGGATCTGACGATTAGCCAACCGGATGCCGGTCATCAGCCGATTCTCTTCTTCGCTTAAGCGAGCATCGAAATGGAACGGCCAGGTGACATCTTCGGTGGCCGTGACCTGAAAAAAATCTCGTATCGCCTCCGTCGCCAGACGGCTGGCAATGTCCCCCGCGCGATGCCCGCCCATGCCGTCGGCAACAATGAAGAGCTCCTGATCGCTCAGGATCGCGAAGCTATCCTCATTGTGTTCGCGCTGGAGCCCCACATCCGTCAGCCCGGCAGCAACAGCTCTCATGAGCGAGGCACCTTGAGCTCCGCCCTCCGCCAACGAGCCTGCACGGCGGGCTTGAACGGTCGAGGCTGTGTCGGTGGGTAATGCATAGGAGGAAGTGCGAAATTCTTGGGGTCCAGGAGGGTATTGTCAAGCGCCCCGCCTATTTCAGATGAACACGCCGGGCAAGCGGCGAGGTCGGGCTCAGACGGTGAGGATTTCCTTCTCCTTGGCGGCCAAGATCTGATCGATATTAGTGGTCGCCTCAGCCACGTTTTCTTCGACCTTCTTCTTGGCGCGCTCCGCCTCATCCTCGCTGACCGCCCCCTCTTTCTTCAAGTCTCCGAGGAGATCCAAGGCGTCGTGCCGCCCCTTTCGCACCGCAACTTTGGCATCTTCGCCCTGCTTGCGCGCAAGCTTTACCAGATCGCGCCGACGCTCTTCGCTCAAGGCGGGCACCGGGATCCGAATGACATCACCATCGTTCTGTGGGTTCAGGCCCAGGTTGCTCTCGCGGATCGCTCGTTCTATCGCGGCCATTTGGTTCTTCTCCCAAGGCTTTACGCTGAGCATCCGTGCCTCGGGGACGCCAATGGATGCCATCTGAGCGATGGGGGTCGACACCCCGTAATAATCGACCTTCAAGCCATCCAACATCCCCGCGTGCGCGCGACCTGTGCGCAGCTTGCTGAGTTCGCGTTTAAGGGCTTCTTTGGCGCTTTCACCAGCTTGCTTCACTTCAGCGAGAACGTCGTCAATCATGGGCCAACCTCAGATTTAGGGGCCCTTCCTATATCACTCGGGCATGGGCAGCGCGAGCCCCGACGACATCAGCACGGTCGAACCCTTCTAGCTAGTGACAACCGCGCCAACTGCAGGCAGTTTTCATGCGATGCGCCTTCGGGTGATCACCTGGAACATTCACAAGGGCATCGGTGGCGTCGACCGTCGCTATGCCCCGGAGCGGGTGCTTCAGCTCCTCCTCCACCATCAGCCCGATGTCCTTCTGCTCCAGGAGGTGACGGAGCACATGCCGAGCAATCGCTTCGACGATCAGGTGGAGCTCCTCTCGAGCGGTCTCAGCATGCCTCACCTCGCGTTCAACCGCCAACACCGCTTTGCGATGGGCGGCTATGGGAACCTCATTCTCAGCCGTTGGCCGCTAGATGACATTGAGGAAGTTGACCTTACAGTCGGCTGGCGGAAGAAACGCGGCGCTATCCAGGCCCGCGCGCATGTTCGCATGGGCGACAAAACTCGCAGCGTGATCCTGCACAACTTACATCTGGGGCTCGCAGGTTCCGAACGTGCCGAGCAACTGAAGCGATTCTTAGCGAGCGGTCCGTTTCGAGGCATTCATGCGAACACTCCGATTATCCTGGGCGGAGATCTCAATGACCTTTGGGGCACGCTTGGACCTCGGTTTCTCGCTCCTGCTGGATTTCAGCGCGCTGGCAGCCTCGCCAACACATTTCCTGCCTCCATTCCACTCCGCCCCCTCGACGGACTTTTTATCCGAGGAAACGTCCAGTTCGTGAAGGGTCATGCTTGCACCACGCATCTGGCGAAGCAGGCTTCCGATCACCGGCCGCTGATTGCGGACTTGGAGCTCACTAACTTGTTTGCCGCAACCCCACCATAACGTGCGCCGGCATGTGAGCCAACGAGCACGCTAGCTCGAAACGAGCACGGCTGATGCTGATACCGGCCGCGCGTGAAACAGAGACGCGTGCGACCGAAGCTCTTCAGGGATCACCAAACCAGAACGCTGGTGGGCCAGGATAGCGTACGAGAGCTCGTCAATCATGCCGCGCAGTGGCGTTACCTCAAGGCGGACACCTTCAAACACGCTGCCATGATTCGGAGCGAGAGTGCGCTCAAGAAAAGGCTCGTGCCTTACCCAATCGAAACCTTGCCTCGGATGCCAGCGACAGGACAACACCTGCACAAACTCCAGGTAGAGCGGGGAAACAATCACCCCTACCCGGCCGCCCTCTTTTGTCTT
>CAZSUA010000040.1:16143-24870 GCA_964609655.1 uncultured Polyangiaceae bacterium
ATGAATTGGCGCAGCTCCGCGTCTTGCGAACGGGGGGCTGCCAAAACCAGATCTCCACCCTTCACCGCAAAGACGGCAGCAAGCCCCTCACTCGCCTCAAGCAGCCCTTTGACAAACACGACGTCGGGGGCCGGCACTCGAATCGAGTGCGCCACCATGTCAGCATCGATGAGCGCTTCAAAAGGCACAGCCAGCGGAAGCTACATCAGGCGCGCGTCACTGTGCTACAGGTTTTTCTCGGAAACAAACCGAGGCCGGGGAAACATCCTATGAAGTCCGCTAGGTAGAGATGCAAGCTTCAACGTTTCTCAAACATGTTAACACCATCACCGCAAGCGGCTCAGGTTCGGACAAGGACGACCACTTGGCTGATGAGCCAGTTGGACCCGACGAGCCTCACGAACTCGATGAGCTCGATGAGTTCACCCCGCCGGGAGGCGACCTTGGGCCCAACGGGCCGGCTGATGAATTCGACTTGCCTCTCGCTTTGATACCAGGTGACGCAGGAGGTGAATCTGAGTTTGCTTTCGACATGACTCAGCTTCTCGCAACTGAAGACGCCATTGAACTCACTGCCGAGCAAGGACCCCTTGAATGGGACTATGCTGCGGGCGTGATGCTCTCCGGACTCGACGTGAGCGACGAGGATGACGCGCTGGCGCTCAGTTTGGGTTCTGTGGGTTTGGGATCCTCGCTTCCTCCTCTTGGCACGGAAGCCGACGCTAGCGAGAATCTAAAATTCTCGACATTCGAGATTGACTCCAGATTCACAGCAGCGGACGAAGAACCCATTCGCTGGCACGAGGAACGACTGCTCACTGACGATAGCTCTTTTACCTGTGTGGATACGTCGCGGAGCAGTTGGCTTGCGACGGGCAGGGACCTTTTGTGGCTCCCCGAAGCAGGCCAGACCAAGATTCGCTGCAGCGCGGAAGGCTTTAGAATTGTTGCCCTTTCTCTCCTGCACGACACAGCTGTTTACGTAACAGAGCATGGGCTCCTTGGGCGTCGGCACGCGTGTTCGAGCCAACCTGAACAGCTAGGACCCGCGCCGGGGAGCGGATTGCCCGCCAGCACCCGACTCGGGCGACAGCGTGCAGGGGCGATCGAACGGGTTTGGCTCCTTCGAGCTGGCAGGCTTTGGTTCAGCGAAGATCTGGGGACTCACTTTACGCCATCGAACCTCGCCGGCGTCACGGTAGACGTCTCATCCTATGAGTCCGATCTCACAGCGCTGGTGCAGAGCGAGGACGGCTTCCGCTTCCTTTCGGGGACGGCACTCAATCACGACCGTCGTGACGTTCGCGCTGACCGAACATTGGCTCAGCGATTTTCCCGCGCGAAAGGGCTGCGAGTAACGGCCCTCGGAAACTTGGTGCTGGTTTGGGACCACGATATGGGCGCGTTCACCTCTCTCGACGGGGGCGCTACCTTCACAGAGTGTGCCGGGATTTGGGCCCCGACGGCGGCAGTGATGGGGATGCTCGACGCGAGGCCAACGATTTGGGTGGCCACTTACGATGCGGGAGTTGACGCCAGCTTTATTTGGCAGATAACTTGCGATGCCCAGAGCGGGAAGTTGATCGCACGCATCGAGCGGAAGTCTCACATGCAGGGAGACGCTGATGCGGGCTTCCCGCACAGTCGGGTTCGCGGGCTGGCTTGGGATGAGGGGTTAGCGCAGTTGCTGGCCGTTGGAACATTTGGCATTAGCAAGTTGAGCCGACCTGCCTAGCAGGCATCTCCGCGCACGGAGGCACTCCAGCTACGGCTGCTCCAAGCGAGCTTTCCCGAACCGCCGATACAGAGCGCCGAGCTCCATATCGTGAGGAAACAAACGCACTGCGAGGGCCCAATAGCCTTCGGCGGCCTCCCAATCCAGCATCTGCTCTTGGGCGAAGTTTGCTGCTCGGATCAGCCACCCAACCGCCTCCTGCTTCGGCTGGGGCTCAAGCTCCAGGGCCTCACGTAACCTATCAAACGCGGCCGATGCTCCGATCAAATCACCCAGCTCTGCTCGCCAGGAAGCCTCTAGGAATCGAGCTTGCGGCAGGCGGCCTGATTCGTGGGTGACCTGACGAACCCTCGAGATGGCCTGTGGGAGATCGTGAAGTTCCTCTGCCAGAAGGAGTGCCAAATCAAAGCACGCCTCCACGTCCGGATGACCGCGTTTTTCGCTAAGTGCAGTCGCTCGCATGAGTAGCTTGATCGCCTGTTGGTGGCGGCCCACCCCTGCGAACGCGCGAGCAAGCCCACACGTCGCCTCAATATCCTCCGGGGCGTACCGAAGCGATCGCTCGAAGAAACGCGCGGCTTCTTCCGCTCGCCCTGCTGCATGGAAGTGGCGCGCCACCTTCAAGCACACAGCGCTCCGCTGGTTCGCGCCTTGCGATAGGTGTTCCAACTGTTCAGCATCGAGCAGTGCTGCGGATAATTTTCCGGAAGCAACGCTCGCCTCAAAACGCGCCCAGCGCACGCTCGCCAACGATTGGCAGCGTGCCACGGCTTGGTCGAAGAGCGCATGTTGAGCGCGCACATCGGGTGCAGAGCGGGCTGCCGCCAACAACGCAAATGCCGCGAGCGGTGCGAAAGCTTCAGAGCGCGCAAACGCCTCGTACGCTTGGCATGCGGCCTCCGGATCGGACGCCAACTCGAGTAAACCTGCCGTGACCGGCAAGAGAGGGAGATCTTGGCCGAGTTCGCGCAACATCGCGAGTTGAACGCTCGGTGCAACCGTCGAAAGTGCATCGATTTCGGCAACGAGCTTGACGATTTCCGGATGCCGCGGCGCTTCATCGAGGAGCCTCATATAAAGGATACGGGCCTGTTCAAGTTCACCGCGGGCCAAAAGGTCATCGGGCTCCCTGAGAAATCGCGCCCACTCAACAGCTCGCAGTGCGGCTTGGCTCAATTCCGGGGGAGGAAGCGCCGAATCTTGCGCGAGAAGCAACGACCCTCTAGGGCTAAGGCTGGGAGGCCCAAACTGCCCGTCCTCGTTCCGTGGCAACCGCACTCCCTCGGGCGCTAGCCACCCCCGCAAAAGCCGCTGCACGCCTTTTTCGAATCGAATCAGGCGTCCCTCCCGTTTCGCAGCATGCCCGAGCGCTGAATCCAACGCGCGCTCCACATACGCGAGTGCCGGACCAGAAAGCCCAATCCCCCGCGCACGCTCGATAACGAAACAGGCGTCACCTTCCCAAGGTGCCCAAACCAAGTCAAAAGCAAGCGCCGCTGAAACGCTGTTGAAGCCAAACTCCAAACGCTCGGCTGTGGCGTGTACTCGGGGCGGCCTTTCGAGGGGCCCAATCAGGTCGTGCAAGCGTTGCGCGAGCCATGCCGAAAGCGTGTGCGGCTGCAACTCAATGGCGAGGCGCTCAAGGACTCCGCGACGATGCCGGAACTGATGCACCCCGCCACTCAGATCGATCGGGTAACGAAGCCCCGGAAACGTGACGCTGAACTCGACAATCCGAAGCGGCTCGAACGCACAGGGCTCCGCCAATTCAAGACCCAAAGCCCCCCGGCTCACCGCCAAACGCAACTGAATTTTTTCGCCGGCTGCTCTGGGAAGCGCACCCTCTGGTGCCGCAACCTCGGACGGTGGACTGGAGGATGGCAAGTTCGACACCGAGGATTGCCCAGACTATCAGGCCGAGGCTCAGAACCACCACTCCAAACTGAACGCTACGCTTCCTCTAGCTTAGCCTTCATGCGGCGGATGAGTTCGGCGAAGCTATTCTTCTTAATGATGCGATTAAACTGCTGCCGGTAGTTCTGCACCAAGCTGGACCCCTCAGTAACAATGTCCTTCACTCGCCACGCTCCCTTAACCTGGTGAAGGACGTAGTCCACCTTCACAGGTTCTTCCCGCTTCACGGTACGATTGCGAGCAACGCTCTTTACCAAGACAGCATCCTTCGCTGACGTTTGACCGCTGAAGGTGACCTCGTAGCTCAACGTCTTCTTTAGGTTCTTCCGGTAGGAATTGCGCACGAGCTGTTTCAGTACTCCCTGGAAATCTTCGCGCTCTGCCACAGAAAGGCCAGCCCAGTGCGCCCCGAGCGAAGCTTCCGCCAGCGCGTCATAGTCCAGCATCTCGTCGAATACGCTCTCGATCTTCGTCTGGGTGGCGGGTGTCGCTGGCTTCTTGAGTAGCGCCACCAGCGCCTCTTGCTTGCCCTTCACAAATCCTTGCGCATCGGCGGCGGACGCCCACGGACACATCAGGAAGACGACTGCTGCAACCAAGACGTGGAGTGCTGTGCTTCTAGCTAAGTTGAACATGGATTCCTCTCGATCGATCTTTAGCTCGCTCCAAACTTATACGCAAAGCCCCGGGCAACCTTCTCCGGCGAGGCAACTTTCAAAGAGTTACCCCAAGAGTGCCTCTAAAAAGGCGAGTTTAACGCCACTGGATCAGCCAGGGGGCTCGCTTCGGCCGCTCCCTGCAGCGTGTGGCGGGTTGACCGGACCTTTTGCGCCTGCCCTGCTACCGAGGAATGATAATCCGAAAGACGGCGCCGCGCTGTGCGCCGCTTTCCACGCGGATCTGGAACCCATGCTCATCCACGATGCGCTTGACCACGGCTAGGCCGACACCCGTGCCTTTGCTGCGTGTGGTGAAGAACGCGTCAAAAAGGCGTTCCTTAGCTAGATCATCAATGCCAAGCCCTTGATCCTTCACGCTGAGCTCGACATGCCGCTCAAAATCGCCAACCTCCACGATGACTTCATCCCCCGCATTGCTGGCTTGCACGGCGTTGCGAACTAGATTCCAAATCATCTGCCGCACCTGGGCCGGGTCCGCGTGAATCATCGCGCTCACGGGCCCGGAATAGCAGACGGCAACGTCGGACACGGCGCGCCCACTTTTGGCGGTAAGTGCGACCACATCTTTCGCGATCAGCACCACGTCCACGTCTACCGGACGCGGAGTTCGGAGTTTGGAAAGGTCCATCATATCGGTGACAAGATCATTCAGGCGTGCTGCCTCGCGCTCGATGATGTCACACAACTGTTGATCCTCTGAAGACAGCACGTTGGCCGTTTTTAGCAGGGAGATTGAGCCTGCAATGGATCCGAGCGGGTTGCGGATCTCGTGAGCAAGTCCTGCTGCTAGTCTGCCGAGCGCCGCCATGCGTTCGGCCTGTTCTGCACGCTCCTCAGCTTGAACGAGCTTGCCACCTGTGATCCTCAGACGCTCAGCCAAATAGCCCGCCAGGCTCGTGACAACCACGAGCGCAAGCAGGTTGATCGTGATGTGATAGAGGAATTCAAATCGAGAGAGCTGGTAGAGGTCGACAGGTTGATCCGGCGGCGGGATGAGCCATTTCAATTGGAGTGCCCCGAGCAGGCCCGCGTAACTCAGGCCTCCAGCGACGGTCGCAATTGCCGCTCCACGAAAACCTGTCAATGCAGCCCCCGCCACGCAGGTGAGCCCATAGAAGGACACGGCTCCGCTCGACGCACCACCCGAGATGTAGACGAGTGCCGTCCACGTGAGTTGATCAAAAATCAGCTGCGCACTGGCTAGCTGCTCAATGTGCCTGCCCCGACGCAACACAGCCGCGTAGATACCCGCGAGGCTGAAGGAACTCACCAGCACGAAAAGGACGACTCGAACCGAAAAGGAATCGAGCGAAACTTCCCGACCCAAATAGACCAATCCCAAAAGGCCCAGAGCGCCAATCAGGAACACCATTCGGGCAGCGGTGAGCCAAGCCAAACGCCTCGGAAGCGTCGCGTTGGCGATATTCTCGGGGAGGCCTAGCGCTATCCGCATGCGACGAGTCCGCGTGAGGCCCGTGCTCCCGCTAGTCGGCTTTGATATTCCCTGCCAGCGAGAAGATCGGCATGTACATCGCCATCAGCACAACGCCCACCATTCCGCCAACGCCCACCATCATGATCGGTTCTAAAGCGCTCGTCAGCGCTGCGACGGCGACGTCCGTCTCTTCTTCGTAGAAATCGGCAATCTTTCCGAGCATCTGATCGAGCGCGCCTGTTTGCTCCCCAACGGCGATCATTTGGACAACCATGTCGGGAAACACCTTGGCCGCCATCAAAGGCTCGGCCATGTTCTTTCCCTCGCTGATCGCTTTATTTACCTTAATAATGGCTTCCTCAATGATTACGTTACCGGCGGTGCGCGCACAAATATCGAGCGCCTCCAAGATCGGTACACCCGACGCCAGCAAGGTGCCGAGAGTCCGCGTAAAGCGCGCGACGGCGATCTTCTTGAGCACCGGACCGATGATCGGAATGCGCAGAAAATTGCGATGAAATACGCGTTTCCCAGCGGGTGTGCGATACGTGTAGGTAATGGCGGTGATGATCAGGGCCCCTCCTGCAAGGATAAACGGCAGCCCCCCGATGAACCCCCGCGACAACGCAATAACCATTTGCGTCAGCTTTGGCAGATTGTCTTTCCCACCACCAAACTCCTTAAACATGGTTTCGAACGCCGGGATCACGAAGGTGAGCAACACCGCCATGACCAGCCCTGCAATCGCCACAACAATACTGGGATAGACCATGGCTCCTCGCACCTGCCGCACGAGCTTCTGTCGCTTCTCAATGTAGACCGAAAGTCGATTCATGATGGCGTCCAAGATGCCGCCAACCTCTCCAGCCTGAACAAGATTGACGAACAACTCGTCGAAAACCTTGGGATGGCGGCGCAACGCATCTGAAAAAGATGCGCCCTGCTCCACCGAGTTTTTCACGTCCACCAACACACCGGCGAAGTGCTTATTGAGCTGTTGGCTGGCCAGGATGTCCAAACACTGGAGAAGCGGGAGCCCAGCGTCTATCATGGTCGCAAAGAGACGCGTGAAGGTCACGAGATCTTTGGTGTTGACCCCCGTGCCAAACTGGATCTTGCCTAGGTTGATCCGTTTTTTGACTTTTACCGGATTCAGCTGTTGCTGGCGGAGTTTCGCGTTAACGGCCTCGGCGTTGTCCGCCTCCATCACTCCCTTGCGCAGCTCTCCTGTGCGCCCGCGAGCTTCCCATGTGAACTCAGCCATACTTCGAGTACTTTCTCATCGATCGCCCCAGCATACCGGTCGGCCACCGACTTGGTCAAAAGTGCAGCACTTGGTGGCCATCGCGCCTGGGCCCGAAGTATCCATCGCTCGCCTGCCACCTCTACATAAGTGTCCACCGTGATCACCCCGAAACTCCCTAAACCTTGGCCGAAGGGTGCCGAGCGTCACGCCGCCCTGGACCGGATTGCTCAGGAATTTATTGTAGACGCAGGCGTCGCGCCAGGGGCTTCGCTCGGCGTGGCCGTTCGAGTGAGCAAGGAATGGGGGTTCCTCACCGGTGCGGCGGGTCGGCTCAGCATTCGTGATCGCACCCCCGTCGAGCCGGAAACGATCTACGACCTCGCTTCAGTTTCGAAACCCTTTCTTGCGCTGCTCGCGGCCCAGCTCGTCGAAAGCGGCGCCTTCGGGTGGTCCACCCCGCTTTCGGCCCTTCTGACAGAAGCTTTCGGCCGTTTTGCGGCAGACGCAACCGTCGAGGCGTTGTTGTCGCACCGCGCTGGCCTGCGGCCACACGCCGAACTCTTCCGCGCACTGCAAAGCAAGGGAGTGGTCAGCTTGAGCCAGCTGCTTCAAGAAGCGGCAGAGGCAAAGGCAGGGAACGGCCCGAGCCAGGCGGGCGGGTTTGAACCAATGTACAGCGACCTCGGATATATCCTGCTCGCTTCCGGGATCGCTCGACTACTGAAGGCACCGCTCGACGACGTACTCGAGCGCACCACCGCTGGCCCGCTTGGCGTAGAGGTTCGCTCCGTGCGCCTCTGGCTCGAACGCGCCCAACCCCGCGCGGCGTTTGCTCCCACCGAACAAGTATTTTGGCGCGGTGGAGAACTTTTGGCGTGCACGCACGATGAGAACGCGTGGGCAATTGCTGGCCATGGCTATGCTGGCCACGCCGGGCTTTTTGGCAACGTGAACGCGCTCCTCACTTTTGGTAGCCGACTGTGCGAAGCCTACCGAGAGCCGGAGCAAGCTTGGAGCGGAAGTTCTCAGATCCGGAGATTGGCAACACCGAAGTCAGGCGCTTCACTGGCGATCGGTTTCGATACCAAGGCGGCTCTGGGGCCCTCTTCAACAGGGCCTGTCTTTGGGCGCAACACCTTCGGCCATTTGGGTTTCACGGGCACGAGCCTCTGGTGCGAGCCGGATGCCGAAGTCGTGGTGAGCCTCCTCACCAATCGCGTGAACCTAGGCCGCAAACCGAATCGGCTGCGCGACGCACGACCGACCGTGCACGATCGCCTGTTGAAATTCGCGCTCGCGCTGCGCTGAGCGACGGTGAAGCGATGCATCGGCTAGTTACTGAAGGCCACTCGCGGGCGGCGGCCGGGAGGCCCAAGAAGGCTAGAAACAGCGGTATGCGCCAACCGGGCAGGCCTCCCCCTGGCCAAAGCTGCAGCCAGCGAAGAACCCCCTGGTAAGCGCGGCCCGCCCGTGACAAATTTGGGTGCTGATCTGTGCGTGCCGCGTGTCCCCGAGGCTGAACTGAGTCGTTGTAATGTGGAAGCTATCCATCGAGGACGATCAAGGTAACAAGACCGTCGTCCACCTGGTGCGCGACGAGTATTCCGTCGGCCGGGAGGAAGCGAGCACCGTTCGGCTTACTGAACGCAACATTTCGCGCAAGCACCTACAGCTGGTACGGGAAGCTGGAGGGTGGGCGGTTGTCGACCGAAAGAGT
>CAZSUA010000041.1:0-24698 GCA_964609655.1 uncultured Polyangiaceae bacterium
ACAAACCGACATCTGCGGAACAAACCTACCTGTCAGATGGCGCGCCCGCCCTGGCTTGGGATCGGGCTTCCGAGTTGGCGCGGTTGCCCGGCACCAAATAGCGTTACTTGAGCTCGGCGAGAGCCAGCAACCCCGGCGAGGTTGGCTAGCACGATGTTGTCGTCGGCGGCGGCCAAGGAGGGAGAGTCGCCGAATGGGTAGGCGTTGGCGGTTTCCGTCATGGAAAACCATCTGGAAAATCCGAGCGTCGAGGTCGTCCCGGCAAACGCGTTGCCGCTGAGATCTTTCACCGCCCCGATCGTTACTTTCAGCGTAGTGTTGAGAGGCGTCGGCCCTTGTAGGCGTAGAGCGAGGCGATGACGCTCAAGACTGATGCTGGCTGGGAGTGATTGCCCGTTCGGTGTGAGCACGGAAATGGTGTCCGCGTTGACAGAGTCGGGAGCCAACGGTTCAGAAAAGGTGAAGTGCAACGGCCCGAAGAACCAGAGGCCTGCAGCACCTGAAGCCGGCGCTTGATCGATGAGCTCGGGAGCACCGGGTAAAAGGTCCACCGACGGCGCTCCGGCAGCACCTGATATTGGTGCGTCTCCCGCCCCACCTCCGGGCATCCCCCCGTTGGTGGTTCCACCCGAACGCCCCGCGCCACCACCCACACTGGCACCGCCCATTCCGAGCTGGCTCGGTGATCCGCCAAGAGCCGACGCGCTACTTCCAGCATTGCCGCCGGCCCCGATCGCGGGACCGGGAGGTGAACTGTTCGTCGCGCAGCCCACAAAAAAGCCAGTTACAGCGAACCCCCAGACAGCCAACCTTGTCACTCTTTTCACAGTCGCGAGACCTTACACCCGAATCTGACAAATTCAGCTGCATCGCCCGCGCATAAGGCGTTTTTACCTCGCGGCGCAGGGCTTGCAGGGTAGGCCGAAGTCTCACCAGCACTTCTGGCTGGCAGCGAGCACCTGCAAAGGCTATGCGTGGCCGCGTGAGAGGTTTGTCGCGTCGGGGGGTGGCCGGGTTGGTCAAAGCTTTGGTGTTTTTATGCTCATTATCAGCTTGCGGGAACACGATAACCTCGGACACCTCTCTGGATAACGGAGCGCCACAAGCTCGGGCCGGAGCGCCGAATCAACCGAACGGAGAGGCGAGCGCGGCCAGCTTCATTGGCGAGTTTTGTAGGTACGCAACTGTGTGTTGTGGATCGAGCGCAGGAGCGAAAGACGAAGTCGCCTGCAGAAACGCTTGGGGAGCCAAGAATTCACCGAGCTTCTTCTTCGATGTCAAGAAGGCAGAAGCCTGCTTGGCTCGCCTTCGAGCGTTCGCGGATCCCGAAGGGCGATGCGGAAAACCTTGGGCCGCATCGCCTTGCGCGGAGGTGTTTCAGACTAAGGGCGGCCGCCTGCAGCCAGGAGATCTCTGCGATCTTAGCGCTCTCGATCCAGCTGCCCAGTGCGCGTCAGCTCCGGGAGGGCTGACGGCATGCGCACCGCGTACGCCAGAGGATGTCAGCAGTAAGGTTGCGCGATGTCTTGTGTTTCTGCCCGGAGCATTGGAGGAACCTTGCGCAGCGTCGCTCGTGCCGACAGCGCCAGGCCCGGTGTGCGGCATGAGCCCGCTCTTGATGCGGGATTCGTCGAGCCCGCTCCTGCTGACGTCGAAGTTCTGCGATACGCGTGAGGGGCTTTTCTGCGACCGGCAGCGGGGCGTTTGCGTTCTGCTCGAGCCGCTGCTGGTGCCGAGACCGGGAGGCAGCAAGCCTATCCCTCTAGGGCAAGAATGCAGCGCTCCAGAGTACTGCCCAGACACGTCCGTCTGCACAGAAAACACCTACTGCGCTTCGATCTGCGAAGGGGGAGCAGTCTGCGACGGTTTGTCACGGCGCTGCATTCTGCGGCTTGCCAACGGGCAAACATGTTTCACCGGATCCCAGTGCCATTCGCTGGTGTGCGCCGGAGGGATCTGCGAGGGCACCGTCGAAGGAGTGTCGCTCACAGACATCTGCAGTGCTATTCCTCAATAACCGAAGTGGACGGTACTCGGATTCACCACCAGCGAACGCGCAATCCCGATGCGCTGCCACGGCTTTGGGGGAGCTGGGCCGCCGGCGCTAAACAGCGCCGCGGACCTGAGAGGGGGCAATCTTCACTGGCCCGCGCTTACCGGCGTTCAAGGAAGCTTGTCTACTTGGCATGCAAAGTTGTCGGAGCAGGTTGCAGGACACGACTCGGTGGCGCTCTCTGCTGTCCAGCGGCGCTCCAGTTCGTCGCTTCCTATCACCACGAGCAGGGTGACCCGACCCGTGCACCCTTTTCGAGCACCGACAAATTCACCGAGTAAATCGGAACCGCCACGATTAGCCCCCACAGGATCAGCTTCCCAAGTCCAGGCGCCAAATGGAGCGATCGACACACGCCCTGCTGCACACCGGGAGCCGTCAGTTTCCGTACCGGTGACGGTCGCGCGCAATTCCGTATTCTCGGAGAGATCGAAATCAGCGGGGCATCCGGTTGTTGTCGGTCGCCGCTCTCGCAGCTTGATGCGGTACTCATCCCCGGTCTGCAGGCCTTCGCGACAAGGTCCGCGGTCGTCTTGCCAGCACGCGGAACTGAGCCAAGCGGTGCAAACACAGGAGAACGATAAAATTCGCCGCATTCGGATCAATATTGCGCCCATCGCCGAACCTATTCAGCGCGTGTCGATTGGTCAAGGAACACAATTGCTCGTTTCTGCCGCTTCACCGCGATCATGGTGATCGCAGTGCCCGCTGAAAGACGGCCGCGCGCTTCCGGGGCAGAGCTCGAAGGGCCAGCTAGTAGCGGCAGGGCTTGTACCCGAGGCCGGAGGACTAGCTTGTTGTAGTGTCGGCAACGCTTTGAAGCCTGAGAACTTGCGGCGCGAACGGTCGAGGCGTTGGTCAAGGGGCCTTCGCTTCTGCGGTACTATCTAGATCAAGAGATCAAGGGTTCCTGGCGCAGCGGAAGCCTGTGCCAGCGCCGTAGCCGGTGGGTTCGGTCAGCCCACGATATGCGGACGACATACCGCTGCTCCCCTCGCCAAAGCCGCAACCCTTCACGATGCGGGCCGGCGTTTCATCACCGTTGCTGCTGAGATTCGCACAATCGTTGCACGGATCCTGGTACTCAACCTCCCAGGCGAGGGTCCACTCCCACATGTTCCCGCCCAGATCCGCCTGGCCAAACTTGCCGTCACCTGCCGGTTTAGACCCAACCTTGAAAATGCATTCGTCGGGTTTTGCATCAATTGTGCATTCGTAGCTCGCGTACTGGGTTTCCGAGTGTCTGCGCGCCCGGAGGATCTGACCAGGGGAAGTGACGCTGCTCGCTCCCACCAGCCTGGGCATAGTTGAATTCCGCTTCGGTCGGTAACCTGCCGCCATCCCACGCGCAGAATGCGAACGCTTCGAACCAATTGATGCAGTTGATAGGGCGATTTTCATTCTCTCCGGGAGCATCTGTCCATGTTTGCCCCTTCGCGTCGCACTTGAGTGCTGCTTGCAGAGTGGCCGCGCTGGTTGCGCGGGCCGCGAGCGATGAATTCCAAGTAGCATCCCACCCGGAGCCAGGGATCTTGAGGTGAGCTCCATCCCCCGCTGCGGGGTGACCTCCAGAACGCCAGGCGTCGTAGCCCTGTAGGAACCTACGGAACCGGCCAACAGTAATTTCAAATCGATCAAGATGGAATGCGCTAAGTGTAGCGGAGGGGCCGGACCCGTCCCCCAAGCGAAACGTGCCGCCTGCCACAAGTGGGCTGGAGCAACAATCTTCATTCGACACAGAACCACAGGTTACCGGCAAATCCTGGCAGCTTGCACCAGGTGCTGACGAAGCTCCGCCGCCCAGCGCTCCCCCGGACGCGATTCCTCCGGAGTTTGGGGCGCCCCCCAAACTAGGAGCAGAGCCGCTACCGATGGTTCCGCCTGTTCCAACGGTATTGCCGCTACCGGAACGCCCACCGGTGCCACCCATGCTCCCTGCCTGCCCTCCAGAACTTGAGAGCGCAGCGCCACCGCTAGGAGCATTCCCACCCACCGCCGTTGCTGATACACCGCCGCTGTTTGAGCCCGCGGAGCTCGGCCTACCCGTTTCCCCCGAGCACCCCAAGGCTGCTATAATCAACACTGGGCTGCCCACCAGCGAGCGAACAACTAATACCCTCGAGGGACGCCGTCCCCCAGTGAATCTTGACATGAGACGTTCGCGTCGCACCAAACCGTCTTGTCAGCCAAGGTCGCGGAAACCCGTAAACCATAGAGAGCGTTGGGCAGTGTGTGTTAGCCTGAGATGGCCAGTCCCCGCACGCTTGGGCCCATTTAATTTTGGATTGATGATATTGAGCTATCTGGACCCAGGTGAGGGGCTGGGCAGCGGCCAGCGACCAGCAGCGAGGACCCGGGCGTTCTCGCACGCCCCGTTAGGTGTCCAGAGTTCCTCATCCTGGCGGCCCCAATGGAACCTAGAGTCCCGACCATTGCTTTTTTTGAGGACCTACCCCAAGTACCGGGGCCACGTGGAATTTCAACCTCCCTCCGCTCTCGTTCGCCTTGCCTACGCTTTGGGCTTAGGCCTCGGGCTTCAAGTTGCTCCCCGAGAGACTCACGCGCAGCAGCTCGGTGCCAACACGGACACATTGCCGGCAGCGCCTGCCGACAACGCAGGTGCCGACGGGCTGCTTTCAGATCTTGAGCGAATCGTTCAAGCGACGGAATCGAGCGGCTGGTTTGCAGATCGGGTGGCGTTTACAGAGATTGAGGGCGCCCTCTTGGAGTCTGTGTGCCGGTCTTCAGAAGCCGCACGGAGCCGAGTGCGATCGATCCTAGAAATGCGCAGCAAGCTCCTGGGCAACCCCGAGGCTATCTTTGCTCAAAACGGACGCCAGGAAACGCGACAGTTTCAGCACGCGCTCACCAACGCTCGCCAGCTCGGGGCGCTCACGCGGGCTCTCGACAACCTGGGAGACTGTCCGTTCTGGATTGATCAAGAAGTAGGATTTCTAGGCAGGCAGACCGACCGGCATCGCTTCACGCTGAACGTAGAAACAGGAGGTAATCTGCAACTCCGAAACAGCGCGGGGCGTTGGACGTTTGGAGGCGGCGGCCTCGGACGAATTCTCCCTGGCATCGGCCTGGGAGACCAATGGACACTTCTCTCAGGCATTGAGTTTGGAGGCGGCGCCATGCTGAGGCCAGGCGGCACTCAGACCGAGTTTTTGATCAACTACTTCCCCGCATTGCCCATTGTGCTGCGCTATCGTGATCTGGATTGGCACTACGACCTTGAGAGCGGGCCCGTCGGCATTTTCAACGCTGACAACACACGACTCAGCCTCGGTGCGCGGCTGGGCGGCGCCGTCGGTGTCTACGCGTTGCGCACCCGCAGCGTGATCCCTTGGGCAGGTATTGCGCTTGGATATGAGTACTACCTTGAGAACAGCGCGCGCCCAGCAGCCCACTTCATCCGCGGTGGCTTGCGCGTCGGCATTGTTTGGGATCCTTAGGCTCCGGGGGCAATATTGCGCTGGCCCCAACGATCTTCACATTTAGAGTGTAAGCCAATGGCGGAGTCGGCCTTTGCGAAATCACAGGACGGCCACACCTCGACCAAGTGATGGGGGATGATGAGGTCGTGGCGCTTGCCCGCGGTCAGCGCTTGACGGCTTGACGGTAAGGAGCGCTCCCCGAACCGCGGCCTATCTCTTCCACGCCTCTTCGAGCCTTACTTTACGACCAAATCGCCTGAGCAAGGAACAGGATTGGGCCTAGCCACGGTCTACGCCACCTGCAAGCGCCACCGGGGTTGGATTGATGTGAACACATCGCTTGGGACTGGCAGCGAATTCAGACTGTGCTTGCCGATCGTTGAAGGAAACACCTGTGCAGACAGGTTTGGAAAGGCGCCGAACAAGTCCTTGCCCGTCACGATCCAAACTCCGTCAATCTTTTCGGGAACTCGTGGCGTGGCTTTGGGGACAATCAGAGCGCGCTCAACGGTCTTCCACTTCGCCGAAAGCGTTGGTGGTGCACGAGATTGCAACTGTCGAACACGGGCCGATAGCTCCGTCACAGTGAACGGAGACTCCGACCACTTGGCTTCGCCCAAAAGGAGCGTCGATCCTGATTCGTCTGCGCTTACGATGTCCCACTCCTTGGCGTTGCCCTGCCACGCTCGCGCTCGCGAAGCGTGGCCTCGAGAACCGGTAGCATTGCCAGGTCCTTGGGACGCGCTAGTTGTCGTTTGAGCTCGATCAAGCGGAGTGACAAGACTTTGGTGTTCTGACCCATCACTTCGAGCTCGTCGCTCGACCCTATCAAATCGTCGTAGAGCAGGGTATCGTTGATGGAACCTAACACATCGAGGGGGCCGGCGTCCGTGCTGGCGAGCTTGTGTCCCGTGGTTGCGAGGTGACTCCTGTCAAACCGTAGGTTTCGCGAATCACCCCGAACCACCGCATTCATTCGATTCAAAGCGCGCTCGAGTCGCTCGAGATTCCCGTCGTCTATCCGATACAGAATGTCGACGTCTTGGGTTCAACCTTTGGGTCGGAGTCAGCGAAAGCGTGTAGCGAACCAGGCTGAGGTCGACGCCATTTTCGTCGTGGTCTGGCTCGCCTGCGCTAGCCGCGCTGCTAGCGGCGTCTCGCGGAACGTAGGGGGAAGGGAACGCCACCATCACGCGGGAGCCTAGCATACTGCCGTCGAAGGCACCCCTGTCGCGATGTCGAACGACACGGCCAAAACCATGCTGCAACAAACGGGAGCGGCGAAGCCACCAGTCTCTGGTCACCTGCTGATGGCCAGCCAAGACAAGGTCGCGGCTGGGATTAGCGGTTTTCGCCAAGGCCGGAGGACCTTCGAGGTGCTTCTTTCGCCCGCGGATCGTGGTGAGGTCGAGCCTGCGCAGTACTCCCCCCGCGGATGGCGTCAGCCAGACGTTTGGGGGGAGTCGACGAGGCGGAAGCCGAGGCGGTGGGGGGCAGCTCACGCCAAGGAAAGCGGGGATTTGTTGAGTGCGGGAGAGCCGAAGCTGTTGATGTTAACCCCGTAACCACGTGCGAGGCTCACGTAGAAGTCGTTGAGCGAAGATTGGTTGCCGACGCTATCACCGCCTGTTTTGATTTTGCCGCCCAACTGTCCAGCTACGAAGGCGTGGATGGGCACGGCAGTGTGCGCTCTGCCGTCGTTCATTTCCGAAATGGCTAGGATGGCACTGTTGCTGAGCAGGGTGCCGTTACCTTCGGAGACACCCTTGAATCGCTGCATGAGGGCACCGATACGATCCATGTACCAGGCTTGGGCCGTAGTGAAGTCTGGGGTGGGAGCGTGCTGCAGCTCGTGGTGGCCCTGGCTTATCCCCAGGAAGGCAAGGCTCGATGCGTCCCACTGCAGGGTAACGACTCGACTGAGATCGCAGTTGATGGCCTGGAAGGTGAGCTCGGTCATCGCCTGCACAAGCGTCGGCATGTCCTTCTGGCTGGCGATGCTGGGAGCCGCGCAAGAGCCGCCGGGCATGGGAGCAATGCTGCCGCTGTCGCCGCCATTGGTTGGCCCAGCCATTGGGATCAGCCTTTCGAGCTCGCGCAGCGAGGTGAGGTGCTGGTCGAGCTTGCCGTATTCGGTCGAGCTCACGAGCGCGCGAATGTCTTGAATCTCTGCCTGCCGGAGGTCGAGGAGGCTGCGCTTCTGGGCGTAGAGGCGCTCCAGGATCGGATCTACTTCCGCTGGGGGCGAGCCTGGCGAAGGGGTACTCGAGCCGGAGCAGGCGTGCCGTTGCCGAACAGACGTGAGAACGTAACCATCGGGTCTACGACTGGGCCTAAGCGTGCTCCATCCCTGAAGACGATGCGATTCCAAACCAGCGTGCTTTCGTAGCGTGGGGAAAAGGCGGATTATTACGTCAAGAATCCTGAATTGTCGGACGCATTGAAGCGCGAGAACCGCCGGCGACAGAAGAGCCTGAGAGCGGATTTTTTTCGCTCGCCGTTAACTCAGTGCGGAGATCTATTTGCCCGTGCGTGAAGTGGGCTTCTCAGCTCCGCACGGGGTTGCCGTGACGGCTCCTTGACGTTCGGTGACGTGGTTTGAAGGGGTCAGAGTGCTGTCGGCTAGGTGGCCTGCTCTTGCCTCTGCGCTTCCTTCCGGCCGATTCCTCAGTTCGAATGGCTTATGCTCCAGCACGTCCCAGTACGCTAACAGCCAATTTCAACGAATCCACCAGAATCTACGGTGAATCGCGCTCGATGACCAGTCTAACTTCGGTCTAGCGTGGCGCGACCTCGAGCGAAAGCGCCGCACCCTGACAATCCATCACGGTGGCACGATTGCAGCGATCCCCGCCCAACAGGGCAAGCTCTCAAAGCCCCGGCACCGGTCCACCGCACTTGGCTGGATCCCCGACCGTTGTGGTGGGCATGCCGAGAATGCCAAGAACACTGATCCAAAGATCGTTCGACGAACGCGGCTGGTTATCAACAAAGTTCAAATAGCGCCCCGTCGCAAGCTTACCGCCCGCACCACCGAAAAGCACGAACGGTACGTTGCGGTGACTGTGCTCTCGGCCATCCCCTAATTCGCTACCGTAGAGCACGAGCATGCTGTCGAGTAATGAGCCCGCACCATCGGCGGTTTGGCTGAGAGCAGTCACGAGCTCCGCCAAGCGTTCGCTGTACCAAGCGTTGATCGCCGTGAGGTTTGGGATCAGGCTGTCGTGGCTCGAGGCATGGTGGTCCTCCGTGTTCGGAATGGCCGGGTTCCAGGTCTGATGACGGAGACCCGAAGTGGTGGGGGAACTCATGAAGGTAATGACGCGCGTGAGATCACAGGCGAACGCGAGCCGAATGATCTCGAGATTGGCCTTCATATAAGCGGGAAACTGCTCGGAACTATTACCGGTCGGGTATTGGGTGGAGTCCGGGGAGCTGCAGCCTGCGGCGGGGGAGCTCCCCATCGACGACAGGTTTCGTTCAAGGCTGCGCAGCCCTTCGACGTGCGCATCGAAGTAGTCCTTCTGAGCAATCGGCACGACCGCGGCCATGCGAGCCGCGTCTTTAAGGAGCAGATCGAGCACACTCTTCCTTTCGAGGACAGTTCGATTTGCCTGGGTCGAGCCCGCGTTGGTTGGAGCCAGCGTGATCCCTTCAAAGATCCGCTTGTAGTTCTCGAGCGGTCGGAATTCTCCCGGTAGCGGCAAATTGTTCCCCGCCCAAGAAAGGTAGCGGTGGGAGCGGTCTCCGTCTTCGGTGGTCATGTCTCCAGCCATCTGAAGCGACGGAAAGCGCGTGCTGCCGACGAATGCGGCGTTTGTCGCAACGAGCTGATCCACGGAGGGGATTTTACCGGAAGTGTAGTTGCTGCCGTCGAAATTGCCGGCCATTCCGGTCATCCACTGGACCAGGCCGCCGCAGTGTGGCTCGGGATTGTCCGCCAGGTGATCGAGCCCTGAGATGAGTACGGCTTTGGACTTGAGGGGTTCGAAGGGCTGCATCGTGGGGCCAAATTGGAAGTCTGCGCCCGAACCCGTTGGCCTCCAGAGTTCGTAGGCACGGCCATCGGGGGACTGCAAAATGAGCAAACGCTGGGGACCAGAAACACCCGTTTGCGCCCAGGTTTCGCGCTGTAAGAAGGGCAAGACGAAGGCGGCGCCTGCCGCACCGAGGCCACCGAGAAACCGACGTCGATGCTGTTTGGAATTGGTAGGATTCGGCATAGTTACTCCACAACTCTCAGGCGGAAGTCATCTGAGGCGGCGATATCGGTCAAGAGGGCATCCAGGCGGTGACCGCCCATGGCAAAGGACTGGCGAAACTTTTCGATCGTGCAGCCGTCGGCACTCTGCACACGCGATAAACCCCACGAGAACATCTTGGTGACAACACAGCCTTCCGCGGTTGCGCTTTGGCTCAGCTTCTGTGAGAGCTCTACGGCGTTAGCCAGCGTGCCGTCGAAATCGGTTCCCGTCACGACTCCGGAAGCGTCGATTGGCGTCCCCATCTCACTTTCGTGGTAGGCGCCGGTGGTGTCGTAGTGGCTGAACATCAGTCCGAATGGATCGATGAAGGTGTGGCAACCGGCGCAGGCGACCTGGGTTGCTCGAAAATCAGCGAACTGGCGCTCGGTGAGGCCCTCCCCGGGCTTGAGCACGTCGAGACCAGGCGGTGGCGGCGAGAGCTTTTGGCAGAGCGCTTCACGCCTCACGAAGAGCCCGCGCTGAACGATTTGGCCTTCGGTGGGCGTGCCAAATCGGGCCAAAAATGCCGGCTGGGTGAGGATCCCCTGGCGCTCGGTCGCCGGCAAACTGACACGCGTGAGGCCAGGCTGAGCTGGTGCAGGAGCACCGACGAGTGTTGCGAGGTTGGGATCGACAAACGCAGCGGTCGAGGTGTAGACGTTCATGAAATCGCCGCTCCAGGTTATCTCGTCGAGGAATGCGCCCGCGGCAGGCAGCAAGCTGTCTTTCACTTGTGGGAAGTTCGGGAAGAGCACCGGGTCCTTTGGTTTTGAGAGCACGCCTTTCAGCTGGAACCAATTGCTGAGCGCGTCCACGACACGCGCCTTTCCGGGTGCGCTCGCGAGCAGTCGACGCGCTTCGGTCACGAGGGTCATGGGATCGCTGCTCAAGGTGCCGGCTGTGGCCGCGAGCCTCAGCTGTTCATCCGGAGGTGAATCTAGAAGCCAAAACGACAGTTGCGCAGCAAGCTCATCATCAGAGAGTTGAGTGGCGCCCGGTGGCGCACCTGGTGCGCCGAGCTCGGTCGCATACAGGAACCACGGCGATTGGAGTGCGGCTTGAACCACCAGCTTCACGCCGCCGGCGGCGTCCGCCTCGGTGCCAGCCTCGAACAACGCCTTGTAGTCCGCGATTTCTGCGGCTTGAAGCGGTCGCCGAAAGGCTCGGCCAACGAATGCTCCGATCCAAGTTTCAACACAATTATCCGCGATAAGAGTGTTTGCAGCGCACGGAAACAGGGGACTTTGCGCGGTCGCGATGGCCGCAGCCAAGCTTTCGGCGGCGCTCTGATATTGAAACAGAAGGCCACCATCAATGCGCACCGAATCCACGGGTTCCACCAAGAGATCGTTGCCTACCCCCGGAGTCTTTACCGTGGCTGCTGCACCCTCCGTTCCCACCAGATCCTTGACGGCATTGCGATAGCGAACGTCCGTGAGCTTGCCAATGCGTCGTGTCGGCAAAGCTTGAACCGCACACTGAGCACCCGACGGCAGTGTCACGACGGGCGCGGGTGAGGTCGCCATGGTACGGACGGAAGGACTCGTGTCGCCGTGCACGGACGCGGGATTATCTGGGTTGCCGCTGAAGGCGGGATTCTCAGACGGCCGAGGCCCTTGGTTCAGCTGCGTGCTGCAGCCTAAAGAGACAATTGCTCCCAAACTGCAGAGGGCGATGCCGCGAAAGAACACGAGATTGGGTTGGATCGCCATCAGAACACACCTTTGGTCACGACGTCGCACTCAAGGCGTGTGGAACACACGCCAACCAAGGAGCCCCGAGCGAGGATTGTGCGCAGCATAATAGGTAGTGCTCCCTGATTCGCGGTGAGGTTGGCGTGGGAAACCGGCTTATCGATAAACTGGTCTCTCAATATCCGTTGGAAACAGGATAACAGATGCAGCCAGGACTATTGCCTCAAAGCCAACTTTGATCCGGAAAATTCACGCATCCGCTGGGTGAGGAAAAGGCGGATTATTACGTCAAGAAACCTGAATTGTAGGACGCATGAAGCGCAAGAACCTCCGGCGAGAGAAGATCATGAGAGCGGATTTTTTCGCTCGCTGTTAACTTCGAGCGTTCGGAGAGATATCGAATCTCGAAACGCCGACTCAAGGGGGCTTTAGCCGCTCTTGCCGCGAGCGGGTTCGCTTCCGGTAGCTGCTGGGCGAGAGGCCACGATGCTTCTTGAACAATCGGGCCAGATAGCTCGGATCCTCAATGCCCACTTTCGCGGCCACCTCGGCGATATCTGCGTCCGAGTGCTGGAGAAGCCCGGCAGCCTTTCGAAGGCGCACTGCGATCAGAAAATCTCGCGGCGAAATGCTAAACGCCGCGCGGAAGGAGCGCTCTAGCGTGCTCCGCGACATATGAGCGCGTTCCGCCATGGTCGCGGTCGAGATGCGTTCCGCGTAATGGCGATCGAGCCACGCCAGAAGGCCGCTCAGGCGGATCATCACATCGGAGACGGGTGACTCGCTCGCGCCTTCACGACGGCACAGCTCAACCATCAGCATGCAAAATAGCGCCTTCGCTGCGACTCGGTAACCGGCGCGCCGCTCGACGATTTCATCGTGAATACGGGAGCAGAGCTCGATGGCACGAGCCAAAGCGCCCTCCGACAAGCGGAAGCTGCTGACAAAGCCAGCCGCCGCGCTGGAATGGGCCTGGAACGCAAAAGCCGAATCATAGCCGGGGATCTGGCTCTGCCATTGGGGCGGTAAGGCCATCTCTTCTGGATCGAACATGACGTTGATGAGCGACAGCTGCTCGCAGTCGCTGTAGCCGTGAGCATGGCCGATTGGTATCGATAAAACGTCACCTGTGGAGATGGGCGCGGCGCCAGCCGGGGAATGATGAAGTGCAGTTCCGCCCGTGATGATCGCCAACTCGGTGTAGCTGCCGTGGCCGTGCGTTGCGATAGCGAGGTGGTCTTCGACCGTATAACTGAGCAGGGGAAAAACCCTGAAGAGCACCATGTAGTCGATAGCGAGCGTTTGGAAAAGGCGGGTCATGGGAGCCGACCGGAAACCATTGAACGCCTCGGGTGCGGCCGAGATGCGACCTAAGGATCCATGGCAGTACACCCGGGAGCTTAGCACGGCGGTTGGCCCCGAGTGCTCAATTTTCGTTGGGAACAGCTGAGTGGGCCCGCGCTTGAGCTGACCCACGCGACCTCCCCGCGACCGTGGTTCGTACCCAAAGTACTTGGCACCTACAAGTTCTCGTTGGTGGTGTCCGACGGGCATGCCGCCAGCTGCCAGGTTGGCGAGCTGGGAGCCTTGGGGCGCGCCGGTTCATGGAGTCGATGGTACGTTGCGCGCGAAATCCGTGATTGAAATCGCGAATCGCGACTGCCAAACTGGGGGGTGCTAGCGGAAGTGGGGGCGGCGGGAGATGCCCCCTCGGGCCGAGCGGAGTCGGCCTGTCTCCCCCAAGCCTGTCGCTTCGCTCCAGCCGGGGGAGACACGTACAGAAAAAAAGTAGTTCGCATGCTTACTACCTAGATTCGTCGCAGAGGCGTGTCCCACCGTTGTTGTCACAGCGGGTCGACGGCGCGCTGGAAAAATCCGGGCGGTCACATGAGCCAAGAGCCAGGCCCGGTTTACGGGTAGGGGGAGCGTCGATTGACGGCCGCCGCCTTAGCTGAACAGGGTGCAGCTTCGATGATTGATTACTGGGTGTTCACCCGCGTTGGGACTGTCCAGGTAACTGTCCTTAAGCTTTTAGCTTGCCGCATATTATTGAGTTATATTAAATAGTTATGCTTAGTGAGTGCCAAATTGAGCCGTCCATGATAGCGTCCATGCGTTTGGCCACACGATCCCACCCGAGCTTTCTTCCTCTCTTGCCGGAGGCGAGAGCGCTCGCCCCGCTCATGAGCTTGGCCGCCGAACTCGTCCGCGAAGCACATCGCTTGGGTGCACAGGCCCGGCCGTTAACGCCGGCGCTGGCGCCGCTGCTTCGAGCAATGAACAGCTACTACACCAACAAGATCGAAGGCCAACACACACGCCCTTACGACATCGAACGCGCATTGGTGAAAGATTTTGATGCCGACCAAGGTCAGGCTGCCAAACAGCGACTCGCGCTGGCCCACATTGACGCGGAGGTGCAACTTGAGGCTGCGACCCGAGCTTCGAGTGCAGAATTGTTCGAAGCCAGCTTCGTCCAAGATATTCACCGAGCTCTCTACCAAAGGTTGCCCGAGGCGGATCGAACGACCAAAGACCATCTTGTGGTTGTTCCCGGTGCCTGGCGCCAAGCTCTCGTCACAGCGGGCACACATACGGCACCGCCCGCGGAGGACATTCCACGGCTGCTTGCCTCATGGGCGGAGTTCTACTCAAGCCTGCCCGGTATCGAGCAACGCATCATCGGTGCCGCCTGCTCTCACCATCGCTTGCTCTGGCTACACCCTTTCCTCGATGGCAACGGGCGAACAGCCCGGCTCCACACCCATTTGGTGTTCGTTCAGCTCGGGCTGTCGCAAGGGGTTTGGTCGCCCCTGCGAGGCATGGCGCGAGCCCACGAGGAGTATTACGCACGCCTAGCCAACGCCGATCTGCCGCGCCGAAACGATCTCGACGGTCGCGGATCGCTCTCCCAGGAGGAGCTCTGTAAATTCGCGAGTTGGCTCGTCGAATTGTGTATTGATCAGGTGCAATTCATGCGGAAGCTCCTGGAGCTAACCCACTTCAAGGTGAGGATCCACGATCTTTTGCAGTGGCTAGCAGCGCACCCTTGGGACATTGGAGTTGAAAGATCTGTGGTTAAGCTGGAGGCACTTGAGGCAGTGCATTACGTCGCATTGACGGGGTCGCTCGAACGCGCGCGCTTCCTCGCGATGACGGGCTTGCCGCCCAGAACGGCCCGCCGCGTGCTCGCAAGCCTGCTTGATTTTGGTCTGCTCGTGGCAACGGGCCCACGCGCACCGGTTTCGTTCAACATCCCGCTTGCCAGTCTACGATTCTTGTTCCCGAGGCTTTGGCCTGAAGCGGAGCATGCGGGACCCGAGGCAGAACCTCAGGCAACCGCTCACTGAGAGACGGCACAATCGCCTACGCTGGTCTGTCCATCAATAGAATAACGCTCACGTTTGGTGCACGTCTGAGGCAACCAAGTGTCGTGAACTTGAGCTCAGAGCTGTCCGCCAGGATTTTCAACTGCGACCTAACCCGTGTTGCATCGATGCAGCTCCTCGGAACAGCCCACACCGAGGTGTTGGCATGGAAAAAGTGCAGCTGTTCTTTGCAGCTGAAGTGGCGAAATTCCTGAACCGACTGAAGGCAACCCCCGAAGGTTCCGGGAACATGCTGGACAACTCGCTCGTGTTCTTTTTTACGGATTTTTCGAGTGGGGAGGCCCATTCGCACCAAGCAATTCCGTTCCACACCTTTGGCAAAGCTGGCGGCAAGGTAACAGCGGGCCGCACCATCGCCTACAGCGGAACGCCACACAATCTGTTGCTACGAAGCGTGCTGAATGTATTCGGGCTCGACCCAGCCGCTGTGGGTGACCTAGTGGACGGTACACCGATTGCGCTGAGCTAGGCGCCTTTCACCGCATCGGCACTGCGATTGCGCTGAACCTTGGACCGCCAGATACCGCAGGCACCGTCGCCACGTTGAGTTCCCCATCCGGCTCAAATACAGTGTGCAGCTGTGGGAACACTCTACCTTGCGGCACTGATCTTTGGGCTCGGAGCTATTTTGATTCAGTTGGCCGCATCGGCCTCGGACGGGGACGCCGGCGCCGGCGAGGACGCGCAGGCGGGTGAGTCGGACACGCCGTCCCTTGCAGGGGGCGTTCTCTTCATCTTCCTCTCACTGCGGTTCTGGACGTTCGCCATCATGGCGTTCGGAGTCAGCGGTGTGTTGCTTCACTATCTAAAGCTGGCGGCGCCGGGCAGCACGCTTCTCTTGGCGCTGCTGATGGGCGCAGTTTCTGGAGGGCTTGCGACTTGGGTTTTCCGTGTGCTGGCGCGGCAAGAGATTTCGTCGGGAACGACGAGCCAAGAGCTCGTTGGAGCGCTGGGGCGGGTGCTGTTGCCCTGTTCAGCGGAAACGCGCGGCAAGATCCGCCTCGAGATCAAAGGGCAGAGCGTCGACCTCACCGCCACCACGGACGAGCCCGCTCTTGGGGTTGGAGCCATCGTTCTCGTGGAGCAGCTGCGTGACGGCGTCGCGCACGTGAGTCGCGCTCCGGAGGAGTTTTTGCCAGCCGCGGCGGCCGAAGAGGTGCGCGCTCCCTAGCGGCGTTCTCAGGCGTCCCTTATGATGCGCGCCGATCAAGGGGCGGCAGGTGCCGACGCCTAGGCAACGAGCAAGATATGGAAAGGATGCAGCGATGAATGTCGATGAGCTTGGGGATCTGGCGATGGGAGGGGCTCTCCTGGGCCTGCTGGTTTTTTTCGTCCTGATCTTGATTATCTCGAAGATTATCGTGATCTGCCGACCTAACGAGATCATGGTCATCAGCGGTCGCCAGCATCGCCTGCCGGATGGCAGCATGGTTGGCTACAAAGTGCTTCACGGTGGGCGGGGCATTCGCATTCCCGTTCTGGAAACCATGGAGCGCATGGATATGCGGCTTATCCCGGTGCAGGTGGAGGTCCAGAATGCGTACTCACGAGGGGGCATCCCCTTGATGGTTCACGCGATCGCCAATGTGAAGGTCTCTAGCAATCCGCGCTACATGCGCAACGCGATCGAGCGTTCCCTCTCTATGACGCCAGCGCAAATTGGTGCGGTTGCACAGCAGACCTTGGAAGGTGTGCTGCGTGAGGTGGTTTCCGAGCTCACCCCGGAAGAAGTCAATGAAGACCGCCTGAAGTTCGCCGGCACGCTCGTGAAATGCGCCGAGGATGATTTCAACAAGCTGGGGATCGAGCTCGATGTCTTGAAGATTCAAAGCGTGAGCGATGAGCAGAATTACCTGAATAATTTGGGCCGCGCGCGTATTGCGCGCATGATTCGAGATGCACAGAACGCGGAGAATCAAGCCAATCAGTCGATTGCAGAGGCGGAGGCGGATGCCCGCCAGCGTGCAGAATCTGCCCAGAAACAGGCCCAAACTCAGGCGCTCGTGAAGAAGAATCAGCTCCGCGCTGAATTGGCCAAGTTGGAGGCAGAAGCTAAATCCATCGAAAATGAAGCGCTCGTGGCGGCGGAAACGGCACGCGCTCACGCCGAACAAGAGTTGCAGCGCATGCGTACTGAGCTCGAGCAGCTTCGCCTGGAATGTGACGTATTCCTGCCGGCTGAAGCCGACCGCTTGGCGGCCCAGGCCAAGGCGCGCGGCGATGCGGCGCCAGTTCTTGAAGACGGCAAGGCTCGTGCCGATGCCTTGAGGCTGGTGTCAGAGCAATGGGTGGCAGCCGGCAAGGACGCGCGTGATCTTTATGTGCTTCAGCATTTGCGCGAGTTGGTTGACGCGGCGGTTGCCCGCGTGAAAAAGACGCAGATTGGCGAGCTAACGATCGTGGATGGGGGTGATGCGCAAAGCTACACGGCAGCGGTGGCGAGCTTTCCTACAGCTGTGGCCGAGGTGCTGCGTCAAACGGGCAGCGCTATCGGGGTGGATATGGATAGATTGCTCGGTAAGGTGCGTGGCACGGCCAGTGAAGGAGGGAAGTGAGCTTGCAAACTGTATTCGCAAGCTCGGTCCTCGTGGCCGTGGCGATCGGCGTCTTTTTGGTGCTGCTGTTGATGGTGAAGCGCCTGCTGTTTGTTTCGAGCCCGAATCAGGCTTTGATCTTCAGTGGTGCAACGCGGCGATTGGACGGTAAGCTGCTGGGCTATCGGTTTGTACGCGGCGGGCGTTCCCTCAGGAGGCCCCTGATCGAAACCGTGGATGTGATGGATCTCAGCATGTTTACGGTAGATGTGCACGTAACGGGCGCCTTCAGCAAAGGCGGAATTCCGCTCACCGTTCTGGGTGTGGCCAACGTGAAGCTCCCCGGGGAAGAGCCTTTGCTCTCCAACGCCGTGGAGAGGTTCCTGGGCCGTGCACCCCAAGAAATTTATTATATTGCCAAGGAAACGCTGGAGGGGAATCTGCGCGGCGTGCTCGCGAGCCTGACTCCAGAAGAGGTGAACGAGGACAAGATGCAGTTTGCTCAAAAGCTGCTTGAAGAAGCGGAGCACGACATGAGCCGAATGGGGCTTGTGCTCGATACGCTCAAGATTCAGAACGTTACGGATGAGGTGAACTATCTCTCTAGCATTGGGCGCATTCGCGGCGCCTCTCTCAATATGGAGCAAGCCGTGGCCGAAGCACATGCTCGCGCTGACGCGATGGTGCAGCAGGCGCAAAATTGGAGCGGCAGCGAAGTGGCGAAGCTCGACGCTGATCTCAAGGTGGCGCGTGAAGAAACAGCCAAGCGCGTGGCGGATGCACGCAGCCGGCGCGAAGCCTTGATCGGAGAAGCGGAGGGTGAGGTGTCCGCGCAGATCGCTCAGGTCGTGGCTGAAATCGAGAGGCAGAAGGCGCGTGCACTCCGGGAGAAACGCCGCCTGGATGCGGATGTGGTGCAGCCCGCGTTGGCGCGCCTGCGGGCCTCGGAGCAGGCGGCGAAGGGGCACGCGGCAATCGTGATCGAGCGTGGAAGAGCTGAAGCGGAGAGCCTCAAGCAGCTGGTGGAAGCGTACCGAGCGGGCGCAGGTTCGCCCGAAATCGTGGCGCTCCAGAGCATCCTGCCGGTGCTCACGCAGCTCACAGGTGCCGAGCATTCTCTGAAGATCGCACGGCTCACCATCTTGCCTGCCGGAGCGCAAGCAGCAGATGGCATGTCGCGCAAGCTCATGGGTGCCAATGAGGAGCTCAAAGCTGCCACGGGCATTGATTTGGCGAGTGTGGCGAAGAAGCTTGGGGCTTAGTTGGCGCGTGCGCTCGCGGAGAGCAAAGGACCTGGGTCCTCATCGCCAAAACGATTGGCAGCACGGCATTCTACGAGGGTGAACCGCTCCGGCTTATCCTAGTAGGCGCAGTCCGGATCGGCGCCCCAGCAACCGGCAGCAATCGCCCACGGCGCGACGACAGGTCCCGTCAGGAGCCTCGATGACGGCGTTGCACAGTGCGGCCGCACACTTCTTGGCGTTGGCGCAATCCTCGTCTGGCTGGCCGCAGCACCCAGGCTTCATGGCGCTACTCGGGCAGTAGCCGGGCTCCACACAGGGACCGTAGCACAACCCACTCGAAGTCGGCACCTTGCCGACATCGCACTGCACCGCAAGCTCACAACTCACCTGGCTCACATCGCAGTTAAACTGCTGTCCGCAGTCGGGGTCGCTAATACCCACCCCCAGGAGCCCGCTTTGCCCGCCGATCCTCGAGTGCACGCTCGGGTGCAATGATCCTTTGCGCTTGGAATACGCGCTACTCCTTCGTAGGAGTACAAGGAACGCCCGAGTGTCATGATGTGAGATTCATTCGCAACACGATCGCGGGCATTGCTTGACCTGTGGGGACACGCGCGGAGATAGTACTAATTGCTATGTCGATGTTGCGCGGACTGGCCTTGCTGCCTCTGGTGTGTTTGGATTTTGGTTGTGAAGGTGTGCTGAAGGCGCCCGCAGGTTCCGCGCCGAACGACGGCTTGCAGGTTCCCGGCGGAGGCCCGGGTCCAGTTCCCAACGCGAGCAGCACCAATACGACGCCCGTACCGAACAGTCCTGTCGCCGTGGCCGAGCTCTGCTCCGGACAGCAACCGCTTCTCGGCGTTCAGATGCGACGCCTGACGCCGCTCCAGTACAAGAACAGCGTCGAGGCCGCGTTCGGCATTCTCTTCGCCGATCCCGAATTACCGCGCTTTCAGGACGATAATCCCACGATCGGGCTCGCCAACGATCCCCAGAAGCTCCGCGTGACCACGGTGTCCATTGATAGCGTTTACAGCTCCGGGCAGGCCATGGCGACGCGCGTGGCGCTCGAGGTGCCCCAGGTCAAGGATTGCGCAGCCGGTACCTCGCCCGATTGTTTTGGCGAACTCATCGAAAAGCTCGGACTCGCGCTCTGGCGACGTCCCGTGTTGACGGCCGAGAAAGCCGATCTGTTGACGGAGCTCACGGTTATCGAAGGCGAGACGGGAACCCGGAGCCAACAGGCCGAGTTTTTGGTGCAAGCGCTGTTGCTTTCCCCGAACATGCTTTATCGCGCCGAGCTTGGCGAGGCCGCGGGCAACCTCACCGATTACGAGCTCGCGAGCCTTCTTTCGTTCACGCTGTGGGATAGGCCGCCGGATACGGTGCTGCTCGAGATCGCAGCTGCAGGTTCCCTGCGCAATCCCGGAGTGCTCGCGGCCCAGACCGCCCGTCTTGCTGGAGATCCTAAGTTTCCGGCGGCGGTTGCGGGATTTTTCTGGGACTACCTGAAGCTCGAGAACATTCGGACCATTAAGAAAGATGCCGAGCTCGGGCTCAGCGATCCCGTGCGGCTCGCGCTCGCCGACTCCGCGCAGCAAGCCTTGACCCGAGCCTTGTCGAGTCCGCAAGCGACCTTGATGCAAGTGTTTTCAGGTACGGGTTTCCCAGTCAATGACGACAGCGCCCCGTATTTTGGCGTGCCCGCGCCGGGATCGAGCGCGCTCCAGAATCAGATGCTCGACGCGACCGAGCGTTTTGGGATCCTGTCGCACCCGGCGTTTCTCACGTCCCACGCGGGTGAGAAATCCACGAGTATCGTCAAGCGCGGCGTGTTCGTGCTGGAGCAACTGTTGGCGTTCGACATACCCGCCCCACCCCCCAACGTCGCGGGTGTCGACGTCGCAACGCTTCCTCCTTCCTTCGATCCTGCCACCACCAGCACCCGCGATCTTCTGCTAACCACCCACAGCTCTCAAGCTGCATGTAAGGGTTGTCACACGATCATCGATCCTGCAGGTTTTGGACTCGAGAACTTCGACTCCGCTGGGCGGTATCGTTTGAAGGAAAAGGGTAGCGTGCCGATTGACGCTTCGGGAAGCTTGGCGCTCGCCGACGAGACGTTGACCTACCAAGATAGCGTCGAGTTTCTGCAAGCTCTCGCGTCTTCGAAGGCGCTCACGCGCGCGGTCTTGGAGAGCTACTTCAGCTACGCGCTCGGTCAGAGCGGAAACGGCTGCGAATCCCATCAATGGAGCCAAGCCGTGCTAGCTGCCCCCACCAACTCTGGCGGCCTTGAGGAGCTTGCAGCGAAGCTCGTGATAAGCCCGAGCTTCACGGCGCGTACCCAGCTTTAGGAGAAGTCATGCCGGTCAAGAAGTCATTTAAGCTACCTCGTCGTTCGCTTCTCGCTGGTTTGGGCGCAGGCGCGGCCCTCGGTTCCTTGTTCGTAGATTCCGAGGTCGCCCGCGGACAGGCCAGCGCGGCCCCGGTGCGATTGTTGTTGATCCCTCTGACGCATGGGTGGGGAAGGGACCGCCAGATTAACACCTTCAGCGGCACAGAGACCCAGTTCACCATTCCTCAGCCCCTCACGGGCTTTGAGGCGATCAAGAATCAGTGCGTTTTTGTCGACGGGCTGCGCGGCACGCTGTGGGGCAATGCCCACGATGTTTCGTACTCCGATCTCTTCACGGCTTCGGTGCCCTGGGACGAAGGGGGCTCCGCCCAGTTGGGTGAGCATTTTCCTGAGCCGATGGGCCCATCCATTGATTGGCACATTGGGAACGTGGTGAAAAAGAACGTGCTGAGGGTAACGGCTGGTTACGGATCCTGGGGGAAGCCTTACAACCCGATCTGCTTCAACCAATCAGCTCAGCAGCAAGCCTTTTACACGACCGCAATTCAGGCCTTCGACGCCATCATCAATCCGCTCTCGCAGAGCGCCACTCCTGACGTTAACCGGGGTCGCGACGCGGTCCGGAAGGGCGTTTTCTCGCACGTTGGAAAGGATATGGATCGCCTGCTGAAGCGCCTCAGCGGCACGGAGAAGCTGAAGCTCGAAGGACACGTAGCGGCACTGAATGATTTGCATCAACGGCTCTCGGCAGCGCCCTCGCCCGGAGGCCTAACGCCTGCGGATTTGCCGCAGAGGCCGTTGGACAAGCAGGCCTTCGAGAAGGAGATCGATGACTACTTGGAGATGATTCGCGTGGTGTTTTTAGCGGATACACACCGGGTGGCTGTGTTTGGGTTGGGCGAGGGAAGCAAGGACTACAGCTGGACGGACAGCGCCGGCAAGCCGCAGATCGGCAACATCTGGAACGTAGAGGGCTTCCATCACGACGTAGCCCACCACGCGAGCCCGGATGCGCGCTTGGCCTACGAGGGATGGGCAGCTTGGTACGTGAAAAAGATCGTGTCCTTTGTGCAAAAGCTCGAGCAGACCCCAGACATTGACGGCCGCATGCTCATCGACAACACGATCATCGTGCTCACGGGCGAGGTCGAAACCGGCCAACACGACACCCGTTGTAAGCTCCACACCGTGATCGGCGGCGGCGGCGGGATCCGGCGTGGCAGGTGGCTGAAGCTGCCCGATGTTGAGCCGCGTTCGCGCGGCGGAGTCTTCATCGGCGGCAAGGATCGCGCAGGCACGCAGATCGAATCGGGCCTGAATTACGGAGATCCATTGGGCCGGCACCACCACGCGGACCTCCTCGTGACCCTCGCACGCCTTTGCGGCGCTCCCCTCGATTCGTTTGGGACCGACGTGTACAACTATCAGCCAATCCAGCTCACATGATGGCGGGTGGGAACAAGCTGTGCACAGATAGAGCTCGCGAGAACACAGTCCTCAGTGGTACACGTGTTCCCCGAAACAGCGGCTGACTCCTCGCGGTCTCCACGCACGCCAAAACGCCACCTCTACGCAAAAACGCCCCGCACGCCCCCGCTGTGCGCGGTGAAACGGAACGCACGGGATCGCGGAGACTTGTATGCGCTGGGTACTTGCAGTCGTCCTTCTGTTGCACGGGCTAGTTCACCTCTTTGGATTCGCAAAAGCGTTTGGCTTGGCCGAAATGAGCCAACTGTCTCAGCCCATAGGGCGCTTGATGGGGCTCGTTTGGATCGGCGCCACGGTGCTGATGGTCGCCGCATCCGTGGCGTTCGTCGCCGCGCCCCGATGGTTTTGGCTCGTCGGTGCGTGCGCGCTTGTGCTCTCCCAGTCGGCGATCCTCGCCTCGTGGAGCGACGCCAAATTCGGCACCCTGGCCAATCTCGTGCTCCTGGTGGCGGTGGTTTTCCGCTTCGCGTCGCACGGGCCCATCAGCCTCCGCGAAGAGTTCGCCGAGACCGTGCGCGCGGGTCTCACAGAGGTCGCGCGGCCTCGCCTGGTGCGAGAGGACGACCTGAGCGAGCTTCCGGAGCCAGTGCGCAAGTACGTCCGGGTGACCGGGTCGGTGGGGCAGCCTCAGGTGGTGAACTTCCGAGCGACCTGGAGAGGGCGTATCCGTTCGAGCGCGTCCGACCCTTGGATGCAGTTCGAGGCTGAGCAGTACAACTTCTACTCGGGCATGCCGTCACGCCTCTTCTTCATGGACGCCACGATGAAAGGCCTTCCCGTCGACGTGTTCCATCGATTCGTCGGAGCTGCCGCGACGTTTCGCGTGCGAATGCTCTCGCTCTTCACCATGGTGAGCGCGAAGGGGCCCGTGATGAATCGCGCCGAGACCGTGACGCTCTTCAACGACATGTGCGTGTTTGCGCCTTCGATGCTGCTCGACCCTGCCATCCAGTGGTACGAGGTCGGCGCCCACACCGCACGCGCACGCTATAGGCGCGGCGCCGAGACCATTGGCGCTGAGCTCACGTTCAACGACGCCGGCGAGCTCGTCGACTTCGCGTCGGACGATCGCCCCAGCGCCTCAGCAGACGGCAAGTCGTTCACCCCGCAGCGGTGGACAACGCCGCTTCGGAACTACCGCTCGTTCGGAGCGCGACGCGTGAGCACCTTCGGCGAGGCGCGCTACGACGCGCCTACGGGAAGCTATGCCTATGGCGAGTTCGAGCTTCTGACTATCGACTACAACGTGGCGCTAAATTAACGACGAAATTCTACTCAGCCGACGGAGACGCCGAGCAGGTGACCGATGGCGGCGGTGACGAACATCGCGAGCGCGCCACCTAGAGTGACGCGCAATGCCGCACGCATCAGCGGTGCCCCACCCAGGTAGGCGCCGAACGCGCCGAGCGCGGCGAGGCTGCCGAGCGAGAGGGCTGCAATCGTCGGCATGCGCAGCGATGCGGGGGCCACCAGCAGGCCGAGGATCGGAACGATGGCGAACAAGGCGAAGCTCAGCGCCGAAATCCAGGCTGCTTGCAGCGGTTTTGCCAACGATGCAGCATTGATGCCGAGCTCGTCGCGCAGATGGGAGCCGAGTCGATCTTTGGCGCTCAGTTGCGTCGCAACCTGCATGGCCAAGTCCTGATCGAGGCCGCGCTCGCGGTAGATACTGGCTAACTCCAAGAGCTCTGCTTCTGGGTTGGTGGCCAGCTCTTCTTTCTCACCCTCAATGTCGGCGCGCTCGGCGTCGCGCTGCGAGCTGACCGAAACGTATTCTCCGACTGCCATCGACATTGAGCCTGCGACCAAGCCCGCAATCCCCGCGACCAAGATGGCGTCGCGCCCAGCAGTAGAGGCTGCCACGCCGATCATCAGGCTCGAAGTGGACACGATCGCGTCGTCGGCACCGAGCACTGCGGCACGCAGCCAGACGGCGCGCGCACTCTGGTGACGCTCAGGAGTGACCACCGACCGAGCGCGTTCTAGTGACATGCGCGCATCGTGCACGAGGCATGCCGCGCAGGGCAACTCACGCTGTTCCGCGCTGAGGTTTGCGTCGCGCTGCGATGCTCCGTACAGTCGCAGCATGCTTCCCACCGGTAGTGGGGAGCAGGCGACCTGACCAAGCGGAAGCTGATTCCCGCCTTGTTCGAGCTGTTCGTCCGGACCTGAATGCACCCCGAACTGGGATCGCCTCTTCGACTTCGCGCTCGGTCAGGATGGGCACTTCACGACGAAGCAGGCGGCGAAGGC
>CAZSUA010000042.1:0-24522 GCA_964609655.1 uncultured Polyangiaceae bacterium
TCCCTGGCATGCTCCGCCCGATCCTTCGGGATTGGTGGGAACGGCATGGCAGGCCAACGGAAGGGCCTGTTTTTCCCCTTCGGCGTGGTGACCACGCTGGAGCGAAGCGCGGCAAAACAAGCCACGCGTTCTCTTTCCGTCGCGACCTTCGACGGGCCTTCGGAATTGATGCGCCCGTGCCCGTGGTGAAGGTTCGCAAGAACGGACGCCCGCTCACCCGATACGAGTGGACCGAATCCCGGCCCCTGAATGCCCGTGAGCGCCTTTTGCTCGAAGGGGGCGAGTACGTGGAGCCCGTCGACTTCCACAGCTGGCGACGTGCCTACGCTCAAGCGTTGGCCGATGCCAACGTGAATGAACAGCAAGCCCAGGCCTTAGCTGGTCACTCGACAGGCGAAGCGCACCGGCGCTATCTTCAGAATTCGGACAAGATGCGGACCATGCCAGAGGCGGCTTTGCCGGGTCTCAAGGTTGGGCACTCGACAAAAGGCACTTTGTCGGACGGTAGCCAAAAACCAGCGGATTATGCGGGGGAGCCCAAACCTGTAGATATGCGCAATTACTCGGCGTTTGTGGCCTCTGACGCTGCTTTGGGTGCCGGTTGTTGGTGGTTCAAATCCACTCACCCCGACCCTTAAATCTTATTGGTTTCGCAGTTCTCCCCCTCCCCGACGACCGAGTTTAGGCACGGCCCATGCCTAAAAACCCCCCGGCTGGAGTGAGGGAGATCTGTATCTTGGGGAGTGCCGCTTCGGGTAGCGTGCGCGTTCTTCCGGAGTTCGCCAGGTAGCGCCCGTGGGCCGCAAGCGAGGCATGACCGGCCAGAGCTGTGGCTTGCTGAATGTTCACGTCTGCATCCGCCAACGCCTGCGAGAAAGCCCGGCGCCAGCTATGGAAATCAACCGGCAGGGTGTAGGCGCTCTCTTCGAAGATCTCATGTTCACGGGGCGTGAGAGCCCGAGCTTCTGACCACTCGTACCGGGTGAGCGGGCGTCCGTTCTTGCGAACCTTCACCAACGGCACAGAAGTGTCGATGCCGAACGCCCTTCGAAGGTCACGGCGGAACGAGTGTGCGTGGCTACCTCCCTGTCGCCATGTACAGCCCACAGGCGCACGGAGAGATTCCTGCCGCTTCGTTGCAGCCTGCCCGGCCAACGCAGTCGTGTTCAGCCGCTCAAGCCGAACGTAGCGAGGTTCCCGTCTGCTGCAACGCTGCAACGTTCAGTTCTGCGGCGTTTGGCCTATATTACCAATTTCCGATTCACTTCAGCTGTGCGCCTCGCTCGTTCAATCTCCCGCTGAATATGCAGCTGTTCTTGTGCTTCCTGTTGCCGCGCGTCCTCTTCCAGCTTGTTCTTGTATGTCGTGGTCACAGCATGGAGCCAGGATTTGAAGTGATTGATGAGCTGTTGGGCTTGGTCATCCCGACACGCGACGCGCGCCACGTCACCGCCAAAAGAGAATGTGTGAGGCTCCTTTCCGACAATCGATGTGTAATTCTGCATGTGCTGCAGAGCCCAGACCCATTCCCCGGTCACAGGTTGACTGAGCTTCAGCAACAGGAACCCATCGCGCCAGTTGGCGTCGACTAGCCGCGGCGGATCATCCATGAGCGGATCCGTGATCGTAGACTGAGGCACCACTCGTCTTTGGAGTTCTTCCACACGCTGACGTTCCATGAAGACGTCGCCTCGCGATCTGATCTGCGACTTTACCGCCTCTACTGAGGAGGGGCGGTCGGACGAGGCTTGTCGCAACATTTCGCTCACAAGCGAATCCAAGTACCCGAGTTGAGGAACAACGGAGGCAATGCTCTTGTAATCCGTACCGTGAGGAACCTCGCCGGTGAAGAGCTCGTTGAGTATCAACCCCAGCGCGTAAATGTCGGCTCTCGCGTCAACCGTGCGCCCTCGAGCGCGTTGCTCAGGAGCCGCATACATAAAGTTGGCGAGACGCGTGTCGGGAGCGGTCTCAATAGCAGTCAGGAGATCGTCCTCCGAGAAGTGAGCGATCCCGAAATCGGCTACTACAACGTCGGACCCGGACGCGGAGCACAGGATATTTTCTGGTTTCAGATCTCGGTGAATCACCTTAAGGAGATGAGCCGCCTCAACCCCGTCAAGAATGCTTGCAAAAGCCTGCAGGGTATTGTGTTCGTTGAATGCACCGGTTGCCATCGCGTTTCGCAGTGATTGAGCGTGGTATGGCATCACGAAGAACGGAACATCCTGCTTTTCCAGCAACGTCGTGCCGTAATCGAGAATCGCTACAATGTTTTTGTGAGCGTGACGCAAACCAAACGAGCACTCGTTCCGAAACCGTTTTAGCTTTTCCTTTCGCGCATGCGCGGGGTTCAGCACCTTCACGGCGAACAAGGCTCCGTCAGAATCCGCGCATTTATAGACGCGGCCTGAGCCGCCTTCTCCGAGAATGATTTGCGCAGCGTATTCCGCGAAAGCCGTCCGAAAGGCGGGTAGAGTCGATTTCGCCATTGGTGGTTCCCGGTGTCCGCCCACATGACTTCTACTTCAATAGTTAAGTATAAGCCACGAGTCGAAGTCCCGTACATCCTCCGCGCGAGCTACTCCCAATATATGTCCGTCGAAAGGCAAAAATTCAGCGCCTGCGATTCAACTCTAGAAAAAGTCGTGATTCCGACGAGGTTGCCGAATGCGTCAAATAGCGCGCCTCCGGAGGAACCGTGGGAGATCGGGGCATTCGTCTGTATCACCTTAACATCCCGTTTTCCTGATACGACGCCGGGGCCCAGCGTAGCCTCAAGACCTTTCGGCGCACCGATAGAATAGACGGGCTCACCGACCACCAGGCTCTCGAATGACCGAACGCCAGAAACCGGCTCGAACTGTAGTAAACGCGAGTACAACCAACAACGATCTCTCTTCGGGTCCGCAGCGAATAGAGTCACGGTGCCAGCCTCTTCCTGCTGTCCGACGACGATCGGTCCCGGGGTCTCAAACAGGTGGCAATTTGTGAGAAGAAAATGCGCGGACACCGCTACTGCTCCTCCTTGTACCTGCAGCTTCGAGCCACCTACCAGGACCCAGTACACCGAAGGCCTGGCGCGCCGGTATAGCTCAGTTGCTCGTAGTTCCGATTTGGTAGGGAGTGAAGCTGGCTTTGCGGGTCTTGGGCGGCCCGCCCAGCCTGGCCACACTCGAACACTGGTGGGCGGTGCTTGTTGCGGCTCGGTAGACGGGCTATCTGCGGGTCGCTGGGCGGGCTCCTCTGGTTCCTTCACCCAGCCGGGTTGATTCATCTCCAACAGAGCTGCACACGCCTTGGCGTCATGCCTATCGCACGCATACTTAATAAACCGGGCGACCGTGTTTGCGTCGCGCGCCGTGTAGAGGGCGGGCGAACCGCGGGCGTAGAGACTTCCGAGACGAGCGCATGCCTCGATGTTTCCCGCTTCGCAGTAGCCTCTGATAGTCTCCACCACTTCCGGGGGTGTATCGCGGCTGAGGGAGGCCTCAACCGGAACTTCTGACTGCGCGTTGCCCTGCGCGACATCATATTCGCGAAGTTCATGACGCGGTTGATCGGAGCAAGCGATGCGCAACGAATTGTGCTCGGAGCGAGCGTCCTTGGAGAGCGTGTCGTAGCCAGTTGGGCAGACATGCTGCGCCCTGCGATAGCAGGTATCCCACCCGGCATCAGCCCCGCACGTGACAATGTATTGCGTGGTTCCGTCGGGTCCCACGATCCTCCGCGTTGTTCTGCAGGCGCTTGTGGATAGCACGGCAGCAAGCAGTAGAAGTCTCAAGTGCAGTTGCATCTCGTCACCGAATCGCTAGAGCGAGAAGTGGGGGTGTCATAGTTGTCCTCCAAACCCCGCAGGGTCACCTAATGTCTGCTTCGCCGTCAACTCGGCTCCGGCTGCCTCGGGCCAGGAAAACCTCAGATCTCGCCGCTGTCAGCGCGCGGCCGGTTGGCACCAGGTTTCGGCCTCCTCCCTCCCCCCCTATCAGAAGGGGATACCGGGTAAGGCCTGGTTTCCAGACCGGAAGCTAGAGTGGCTTGCGTGTGGCCTTGCCACCGTCTGCCTCCGGAGGTACGCTTCTAGGTTCCCATATGCGACATCTCACAATTCTACTCGTTGCTAGCCTTGCCTTCAGTGCCCTCGCCTGCGGGAGCGGCGGCGACAAGGTTACAGGCAACAGTAACGCTTGCGCTACGGGAGCCGAGGCCTGCCCCTGCTTCGCCAACAGTACTTGTGACGCGGGTGTGGATTGCGTGGGGCCGGCCTCTAATCATGGAATCCGCCTGGCCCGCCACGCCCGCCACGCCCTCACTCGGGAAGCGCCTAGATTGTGACAACGTGGAAACTTGTAATCGCGACCGGCTTGCTATGCCTAACGTCCACCGCGGGCGCCGCGATGTCCGCCCCTGCGAACTCCACCTTGAGTGCGGTAGTTGCCGGCTGCTGCAAGGTTTGCAAAAAGGGAAAAGCTTGCGGCAATAGCTGCATTTCGAAGGCCAAGACTTGTCATTTGCCCGTAGGCTGCGCCTGCGACCGCTAGCGCGCGTTCCTGGGCTCATGATGCGACGCCCTTGCTCTGGTGGCCCTTTGCGTTGCCTCAGGGTGCGATGAGACTGAGGAAGCCACCCAAAGCCCCGAGTGCGCGCTGGTTTCGCGAACTAGGCCCTTTCGCCCCGATGACATGATCGCGGCTTGTAAAGCCAAGGGCATTACCTGTAATTTCGTCGCATCGTACGAACTCCCCCGTCGAGCAACGTTTGGCTCAAATCCGGTTCAACCAATCTTGATACCGGTGTGGTGACAGTGTCTATCCCAGGCTGTGCGTCCAATGTCGAAATATGTTGGTTCATGCTTTATCGCGAAATGGCGCGTGCTCGGGGCGTTTCAAATCCACTCACCCCGACCCTTAAATCTCCCCAGCTGGAGTGCGCGTTACAGGCGCAACTGGCGGCCGAGACTGCGTTGCGCAACTGGCCCTCCAAAGACAGAACACCAAGGAAAGCAGCAACAAGTTCCGCACGCCTGGAAAGGGTGCCATGGGGGCGCGCGCTGCAACTGGAAGAATTTAGCGCCGCTTGCGGATAGTTTGTGGATATTTATTTCAGGACACCCATTGCACAAAACTAAACCAATAGTTACTCTTTGTGTATGCCGCCTGGACCTGAATGCGCCCCGAACTGGGACCGCCTCTTCGACTTCGCGCTTGGCCAGGATGGCCACTTCACGACGAAGCAGGCGGCGGATGCAGGGTATTCCTCTCAGCTGCTGATCAAGCATACCAAGAGCGGGCGAATCATTCGCGTGATGCGCGGCGTCTATCGAGTCGTGCACTTCCCCGCGGGGGAGCACGAAGATATGACGACGCTTTGGCTATGGGCGGACCGCGTGGGAGTGTTCTCGCACGAAACGGCGCTCCTCCTTCATCAGCTTTCCGATGTTCTTCCGCACCAGGTACATCTCACCCTCCCGAGCAAGTGGGCGAAGCGCCGGCTTCGTATCCCGAAGGGGCTGGTTCTTTACTACGCTGAAGTGCCCAAGCGCGAGCGTGTTGATATGGGCGCAATCCCGGTGACGACTGTTCCACGCACCCTTCTCGATTGCGTTGCCGCCCACGTGTCACCCGAGCTGACCGAGCGAGCCGTTAACCAAGCGCGAACTCGCGGACAGATTGACAAGAATGAAACTAAGTTTCTTCGTGCTCGCATGAGGGCAGCGTGATTCGGTACGCGAACGCCGCCGCTTTCAAACAAGCAGTCGAGGTTCGTCTGCGCACGGGATCGACGGGCGGGTACGATTTCGAGCGGCGGCGACAGCTCCTGGTATTTGACCGTTTTCTTGCAAGGCTTACCCGCGAGCTCGGCGATAGCATGATCCTCAAGGGAGGGCTCGTCGTGGAGCTCCGTGTCGAGCGAGCACGAACGACCCAGGACGTCGACCTTCGGCTCACGGGCGCACCGACCGAGCTCATCATGAGGCTGCGTCGCGCGGCCGAGCTTGAGCTGGGCGATTCCATGACCTTCACGGTAACGCCTGACGCCGACCACCCCGAGATCACGAACGAAGGAATGATCTACGATGGGCAACGCTATCGCGTAGCCTGCACACTGGCCGGCAAGCCCTACGGCAACCCCTTCGGCCTGGACATCGCATTCGCCGACCCGATCTTCGGAGAACCCGATGTCATCACGACTGCCGACACCCTTGCGTTCGCTGGCATCCCCCCGACGTCCGTCCAAGTCTACCCACTCGAAACACACATCGCCGAAAAGCTGCACGCCTACACGATCCCGCGCCCAAGGCCGAACACGCGAGTGAAAGATCTTCCCGACATTGCGCTTCTCGCGGGCGTTCGTGACATCGATCCGAGGCACCTTCGAGCGGCGCTCGATCAGACTTTCTCATCGCGCAAGACGCATACGCTGCCCACTTCGCTACCCGAGCCTGCCGTCAGTTGGGTGGCGCCGTATGCGCGCATGGCGCGCCAAAACGAGCTTCAGTGGGCAGACCTTGGGACGCTGACGCGAGCTGTGGAGGCGTTTCTCAATCCAGTGCTTGAGGGCACGCCGGCGGCGATGTGGAGCCCCGGCGCGTGGGCATGGGGCGCGGTGGCAATCTAAGGGAGTCAGCGGTCAACAAGTAGGACCCCATTCTTGTCGAGCAGATAGTCGGGCGAACTTGAGCGCGGGGAAACACCCCAGCTAAGTGGGCCGGCGCTGTGGCGAGCAGCCCGACCCGTGGTCAGCCCCTCGTGTAAAGGGACTAACTCGCGGACCCTACGCAACAATCAGCGTGACCACAATGCCTCTTGCCGCGCTAGCAGCAAGCTATTCGCCGCGACTGCTCGCGTGTTCGCTTACCAATCAATCGGGCAATAATCTTTGAAAAATAGACCGGACGGATGCTCCCCCGTTTGGTAACCCACAAAAATTGGATCGCAAACTCGGGCGGCACCATCAATGGCGTCGAGGGGGGGATGAAAATCGTAGTCCACACGTTTGCGCACCTGATCGGGGTGCGGATCTTCATCGGTAACCCACCCGGTATCGACCGAATTCATGTGGATCCCGCTTTCCGCGTAGTCCTTGGCTGAAGTGCGCGTCAGCATATTGAGCGAGGCTTTCGCCATGTTGGTGTGCGGGTGGCGGTCCGTCTTGGTACGGCGCGAAAAACAGCCCTCCATCGCGGACACATTCACGATGTGTTTGTCTCGATTGGGCGTGCGCTCCATCAGATGCTTTAGCCTAGAAACAAGAATGAACGGTGCAATGGCATTCACCAGATGCACTTCAATCAGCTCTGGCGTATCCACATCGGCGGCCTTCATGCGCCAACTGTTCACACTGCGCAGATCTACCTGTTGCCCGTCCGCATCCAAGCGATCGGGCGGGAACTGCTCGGCATCGAGTTCCGCGGGGAGCAGGCCCAACGTGAGCGAAAAAGGTGTCATGCCGTGGCGTGATTCACCCTGCGCGGAAAGCTCTCGCGAGGCTCCGCCCGAAGAAAGCAGTCGCTCATGCGCACCCGCTGCCTCTATCCGAAGCGCATGATATTCCCGAAGCAACGCTTGCTCGCCCGGTGGCAGCGCTTCACGAGGCTTTTCTTCAACGGGCCGCAGATGTTCGTAGAAGCCGCGGGGCCGATGCACCGTTTGCGCGGCATTGTTGATCAGAAAATCCAAGCGCTCCGTCGTTTGCGTTAAGTGTTGAGCTAGCAATTCCACACTTGGACAATGCCGCAGATCCAGACCAAATAGGCTGAGCCTCTCCTTAAAATTCTCAAAATCCGGCTCCCGCGCATAGCGTGCCGCCGCATCATTCGGGAATCTTGTGGTGGCGATCACGCGAGCACCTGCTCGCAGCAACATCAGGCAAGCTTGGTATCCAATTTTGATGCGCGCACCGGTTACCAGCGCAACCCGCCCCGCGAGATCGCCAGACTGTGAGCGTTTGCCCCAGTTGACTTCTGCGCAAGTCGGGCACAAACAATCGTAAAATGGGTGGAGCTTCGTATAAGAGACCTTGCACACGTAGCAGGCCTGGGGTTCCCGGAGTCCACCATCCAGTGGAACATCCACTTGCACGCCCGGAAGCCGTGGTGCAGCGAGGACCGGAAGGCCCTCGCGATCCAGAAGCGCGCCCCGTTCCTCTCGGATCCGGGTGCCGGACCGCACGACACCATCTATTTGGAGCTGCGTTTTCTTACGCAGGCGTTGGATCGACTTGGTGCGTTGGCGCCGCTCATCGCGGTTGGGCCGCGAGAGTTGACCTGCAAGTATCAGGAGCTGCTTCCACTCTAGAACTGGCACCGCGGCAAAGGCCTCCGGGTCGGCCACGAGCCTTTCCAACACGCTGAGGGTCGTCTTCAGGTTCTGGGGCGAAACCCCATCGGCGGGTGTCTCTGAGTCTTCACTCCGCGTCGCTTTCGTCATCAGGGAGCCGCTCCTTAGCGTTTTCGCGGCCGGGCGGCCACGCACAGGCTCAGCGCGCCCTCACCCGGCACCGTTCGAAGGTTGGTGCGGTTTTTGCCACTTGCGCCTCACTTGAGCCTCCGCTAATAACCGCGCGCTAGACATGAGTAACCGAGCCCTTTGGAATGTGCGCCTCAAGCACGAGTCGCTAGGCAAGCCCCTTAAGAAGAAGCGCATCAAGCGCCGACAACGCCTGCGAATTGGCTTGGAGCAAGCGCTTCAACGCCGCGCTAAGAAGCTCAAGTCGGCCCCAAGCGACGCTTCGGCGAGCTGAGCCAAGCGCTCTGTGCCTCCGCCTTAGCGCGGAGTTGGTACAAGAATGTCACGATCCGTGGTTGGCAGCCCTGGTTTGTTCGTGCTACGCTCTGAACGTACGCGCAGGAAGGATTTCATCCCGGAATTCTCCGACGGAAGGTTACTTTCGTTTCTTGCGTAGGGCGCGATTCCCTTTATGAAACGCCCAGAATGCAAAAAGCCCCCAGGCGAGCCTAGCTCCCAGCGGGGCTTTTTTATTGGGCGTCCGGTCGTTGTGCCGGAGGAGGTTAAGGACGATGCAGCGTAGCAATAATCCCTTTTACCTGGAGGCTCTCTCCTGGTGCCGGTGAGCTCGTCCGAGACGCGGTCATGTGCCGTGCCCCTCTGCCTTAGGTCTGAGCGCCACTCGTGAGACTCAGTGTTGCTGAAATCTTTCGAGCACGTTCTTAGGCCCGAAAAGTAGGGCGAGGGTTCTCTGTAACAAGCCGGGTGGCGCAAGCTGCCCGGCTTGTTCTTTTTCCTTTTGGGGTGACTTTGTCGCGAAGCCCGATAGCCTCCCGCCGGGACAACGGTTGGCCCGCTTTCTTTTGTTGATTGACGAGCTTCGCGCGCATGGAATTTCACAGCCTATTTCACTTGGTCGCCGCCACTCCTGACGTCATCGCCCCTTTCTTTCCTAACGATGTTTGGGGTTCGATGTGTCGCCCGACAGATTGGACGAACGGCGCGCTCTCAAGCCCGATCAATGTGATTCGTTTCTTCCTGATCGCGTTGACCGCGATACTCTTCGTTGGAGCGGAACGTGCGCGGCGGCGTGAGGAATTCTCCAGCGCTCAAACCCAGAAGTATATCGGCGTCGGGCTCGCTGCACTGGCGGCGCTCGCATTCTTTGTCCCGCCCGAGTCCGTTTCGGCGGTGGTCAACAAACGCCTCTGCGAGAAGGACCAATTCGAGGGATTCCTCTTGTTTGTTCGAGTGGGTCTGCCGGTGACCGCCGCGCTCCTCTTAATTCTCGCGGAACGCGCGCGACGCATGGGCGAGAAGGTCTCCAGAAAAACCCAGAACCGCCTCGCCATCGCGTTCACGGTGGTGGCTTTCTGTGCCTATTTTGATTTCTTTAATCCCAGCACTCGCTACCGCGAATACTACCACCGCCACGAGTTTTATCATTACTACCTAGGCTCTAAGTACTTCGCGGAAATCAACTACACTCGATTGTACGAGTGCACGCTGGTAGCCGAGGCTGACTTGGGGCGCCGCGCGGCCGTTGAAAGACGTGAACTCCGCGATCTCACGAAAAATCTGATCACGCCCGTCTCGAAGAGCTACGTGCTCCGCGATCCCGATCAGTGCAAGAAGCACTTCACCAAAGAGCGCTGGGAAGCCTGGAAGAAAGATGTGGATTGGTTCCAACGTTCGGCTGCCGGTGAGTACTGGGAAAACATGCAGAAGGACCACGGCTACAATCCGCCGCCGGTCTGGACAATGGCGGGAAAGTTTTTCGCGGATCTAGCGCCCGCGGGAGACCAATTCTTCAAGCTGCTGTCGATGCTCGACATAGGCTTCCACATCGGGATCGTCTTGCTACTTGGCTGGGCGTTTGGCTTTCGCGTGATGGCGATCGCTACGGTCTGGTGGGGCTGCAATTCTCCGGCAAATTTCTATTGGACGGGTGGCGCTTTCATGCGCCAGGATTGGATATTTTTGTTGGTCGCGTCCGTCTGTCTGGCTAAAAAGCGCAAGTTCGCGCTCTCGGGTGCTGCGCTCACCTGGTCGTCGCTATTGCGCGTTTTCCCGATGATCCTATTCGTTGGCTGGGTCGCCCTGATCGCAAGCTACGCGTTTCAGCAGTTTCGCATGCAGCAACGCACTGGGAAAAAGCTGGGGTTGCTTTCGCTGCTTCACCCCTCCCACAAGCAGTTAATTGTCGGCTGTTTGGTCGCCGGTGCCGTTTTGATACCTGCCAGCATGACCGTGGCTGGAGTTCAGACCTACTCGGACTTTGTCGGCCACATCGCGGTGCACAAGAGTACGCCGCTCACGAATCACATGGGCCTAGAGACGGTCCTGTCGCACGACTGGGACGGACGCATGCGTTTCGCTCGTGATGACAACATGGATGATCCGTTTGAGTCCTGGAAAGATGGCCGATTGGAACGCTTCGGGGAGCTGAAGTACGTGGCTCAAGCCATCATTCTGGGTTGTATGTTTTGGATCTGGTGGGCCGTCCGACGCACTCGTTTGCTCTGGGTCGCATTGCCCTTGAGCGTACCGCTCGTGGTCTGCCTGTTGAATCTGACTTGCTACTACTACTCCATGTTTATCTTGGTTGCGGTCTTGGCTCGTCAGCGCCCGCAGCTCATGCCTGTTTTCTTGGCCGTGAGCGGTGGCAGCCAGATCCTGCTGAATCAGTTCTACTGGTTCGATGACAAATTTAACGCTATTTCCTGGCAGTTCGTCATCTTCTGCGTGCTGTTGCTCGCCGCGTACTCAAGGCCTTTGACCTTGGGACGGCTGAAGGCCTGGTGGGCGGGCAAGCCTGAGCTTCGAGATGCAAAAGTGCCGGAGCTGGCGGAGCCCATCGCCGTTAAGTAGTCGCCGTTGCTAAGGCAATTCTGGCGATAGGGTTTCGGTCTAGAAACTCCGCCACGCGTTGCGAAGCCCCGCTCTAGAAGCGTGAGCGTAAAAGCTGCACCACGTTCCCGATCCCCTCGGGGAACGGCCGGAATTCGACATCGAGGTGCCCTGCGTGATCGGTGTGGATCGCACCGATCGTGATTAGGGGCTGTAGGAGCGAAAGCACCTTTCGAGCACGTGCGCTCTTGGCGACCTTCGGTAGCTTGAATAAATCGACCACCACGCGGTCCCCTTTGGCTTCCACCAACAGAGCCGGGCGTTTCGGCATGTAAGCCACCAAGTTTCCGGGCTTACTCAGATCAAGCGCACCCGAGCGCAAGAGAGCCGCCACCGGGCTTTCGATCGTGTCGTCGAGCACTTTCATCTTAACGTCGGCGACTCGCACCTCGACCAGAAACTCCGCATCGTTCGCTGTGACGCGTTCCACAAACACCGTTGCGCCTGCACGGACGGGAGTACCCATCAGATCGATGTTGGCCGCCACGCGGATCCCTGGTGGCACAGCTTCAATCTCAATCTCTTGAGGGCCCTTTCGACGCGGCTGCGACGCCATCCAACGCAGGGCCGCCAACGGCACGCCCAAGCGGAGCGCGATCAGATTCTTGAGCGCGCGCAGGATTTCTTCAGGATGTGCTCGAAGGTGGCCGAAAACCGCTCCGAGAATTGCTTTGGGGTCCGCCATGGCGGGCGCGAGTATAATCACGGCGCCGAGCGTGCTTCGACGAAATTAGAGAAAACCCGCCGGGCGCGGCCATAGGACCGGGGGCATGCCTGCCCTTTGACCCATTCACCGCCCAAATCTGGCGTATTACCGCGGGGACCGTAAACTTGGAGGTTAGCGCCACTCCCATTTTTCCCTAACCCAGAGGCGAACCCCATGCTGAAGCGTCGAGACATTGCCCCAGAAGATGTCCACGGGACGCTGCGCGAACACATGTTGGTCGACGGCTACCCAATCGTTATCGACTTCGACAGGAGCGCGGGCTCTTACCTCCGCGACGCCATCAGTGGCAAAGACTATCTCGATTTTTTCTCTTTCTTTGCCTCAAATCCCATCGGATTCAACCACCCTTCGATGATTGAACCCGAGACACAAGCGCGGTTAGCCAGAGTGGCTACTACCAAAGTCTCCAACGCTGACTACTACAGCACGTACATGGCGGAGTTTGTCGATACCTTCGCCCGGAGCGCGGCACCGCCCGAGTTGCCACATTACTTTTTCATTGATGGCGGTACGCTTGCGGTTGAGAATGCCATGAAAGCTGCCTTCGACTGGAAGGTGCGCAAGAACCTCGCGCGCGGCCTCGGCGAAAAAGGCCACCAGATCTTGCACTTGGAACACGCCTTCCATGGGCGCTCTGGCTATGCGCTCAGCGTCACCAACACCGACCCCAACAAGACGCTCCACTATCCCAAGTTCAATTGGCCACGGATCCCCTCCCCCAAGCTTGATTTCCCGCTCACCGCGGAAGTTTTGGAACGGGCACAAATCGCCGAGAATGATGCCATTTTGGCGGCTGAACGGGCCTTTGCCACGAACCCCTCGGACATTGCGGCTATCCTGATCGAGCCGATTCAAGGCGAAGGCGGCGATCAGCATTTTCGGCCTGAATTCTTCGTGCGGCTACGTGATTTGGCGGATACTCACGAGGCACTGTTGATTTACGACGAGGTGCAGACGGGCCTTGGTATCACGGGTAAATGGTGGGCCTTTCAACACCATGGCGTGAGCCCGGATATTCTGTGTTTTGCTAAGAAGATGCAGGTTGGGGGAATCGCTGTGAGCCGGCGCATCGATGAGGTCGAGGAGAACGTGTTCAGGCTGCCGAGCCGCATCAATAGCACCTGGGGAGCCTCATTGGTGGATATGGTGCGCTGCACACGCATCTTGGAGATCATTGAAAACGAGAATCTGTTAACCAATGCTTCCGTGCGGGGAGCAGAGCTGCAAACCGGGCTCTCGCTACTCCAAGGTCGCTACCCCGAGCATCTTTCGAATGCGCGGGGCGCGGGGCTCATGTGTGCCATCGATGTTTCGAACACCGAGCTCAGAAATAAGGTGATTCGCGCCTGTTTCGAAGATCAAGTGATCGTGTTGGCGAGTGGACGAAATGCAATTCGTTTCAGGCCCACCTTGAGCGTTCCGAGCGAGGCCATTCAACTCGGATTGGAGCGCCTGGAGCGCGCCGTGCGCCGTGTGATCGAGCCCAGCTAGGGCTTCTTGGCTTCGGCGGGCTTCGGCGTCGTTAAAGCGGGAGCCTTCACGGGAACCTCAGGCGCTACCACGGCGGGTGTTCGGAGTTCGTGGCTGACGCGATCGCCCAAGGCTTTGGCAACTTTCGCCATCATCTCAGGGACTTCCTCGATCAGCTGCGCCCAAGAGGGCCCCGTGTCTGCATCCACACTCAAGAGCTGCGCTTGGCCGTGCCTATCCACCGTGATCGCCGCTACCGGATCCAACTCGATCGCGCCCCCCGCTCCTGAGCCGCCCGTGCTCCCACCCACCTTCGCAGCGTGTGCGCCGGCGCTCGCGTTGGCGGCGCCAAATACAACCTTAAGCCGATGCACAGCGATCACCGTGGCGTCCCCCACTTTTTGAGGCTTGCCCACCACCGTTTGGCTGCGCGAAATGCCATGAACACCATCGAGCAGGCTCGTGACAATTTCCGTTAGTTTGTCTTCGCTCATGGGGACTCCGAATTCGGCTTACGCGGTCTCAGCATGAACTTTGCCGTGTCCCACAGCAAGGCCAAAAGGTAGATTTTAAGCGCGCCTTCTCCAGCAAATGACGCACGATCCTCAGCAACCCACGCGGGGCGGTGTTGTAAATGGATCGGCTCTGGCAGCACGCCAGAAATCGCGTACAGCCCGGCTGCCACCTGCCCGGTCAACGCAACATTCGCGAAGCCATAGTCGAGCTCAAAATCCAGCCGGCTGATCTGGATGCGACGTCTCTCGTTCAGCATGAAGAGCAGCCAATCGCTCAGTCTTGCTCGAGAAAACCGCCCTCTTTTGGCACTTTCTGCCTTCGTCGACCGAACGGACCTCTCCGAGCCCTCCAAGCCCTCCAAGCCCTCCAAGCCCTCCAAGCCCTCCTCGGACTCGGAGCCCTGCCGCCAAACTGTGCGACGCAGCCCGAACACACTCAAGCTAACGCTCAATGGGACTTGAGCTGCTTGCACAAAACTTGCGACAGCTGGCCCGAGCTTCACGGCGCCCGCGAGTGCCCAGCGGCCATCGGGAGTTCCGCGACCCTCCAGGTGAAAACGGATCCGAATCAGCCGTAGCGCCAGTGCCAGCGCTACCACGGCAAGAAACGCAACCAAACACCACACGAGATTAACGACTCACAACTCGTCGCCGAGCGATCCCTCAGCCGGCAATTCCCCGCGCGTTTTCGCTGCGAGGAGCGCCGCCTCCGCATCGGGACCGATCGCAACACCGCGTCGGATCACGGCGGCTTTGCCCTTTTTCAACGCCATCATGTACGGATGGCCGTCTTCGCCGACGATCACGAACGCACGCGGCTCCACCACAATCGCCCCACCAACACCACCCGCTTCGGCATTGCCTCCGCCTTCGTTGGCATCAGTCCCCGCGCGTCCACCCACTTGTCCGGTTGCCGTGCCAAATCCGATGCTGATACGGCTCAATGGCACGACCGTAGCTTTGCCCGCTGCTTGCGGCGCACCGACGACCGCGTCGCTTTCGCTCACCTTCTGAAGCTCAGAAAGTAGACCTTCCACCAAGCCTTTGAGGTTCATCGCCGGGAAGGCAACCACGCCGGGGGGGCCCCGTCAAATGGTCAGAACCGTGCCAGCGCCATGGTAGGCTGGCGCCACGATGCGCATCGAGAAACTCGCGGGCCTCACGGTTCGAATTGCTGGTGGAGTTGATAGAAGTGGCTCGGGCGATGGCCCTTTGGTGGTCCTTTTGCACGGCTACGGAGCGCCGGGCACCGATCTCGTTGGCCTGTGGCGAGAGGTCAATGTTGGCGAACACGTGCGTTTCGCTTTCCCGGAGGCCCCCATTGTCCTGACACCCGGAATGAGCGAGCCGGGGCGTGCTTGGTGGCCACTCGACATGTTGCGGCTCCAGCAGGCGGTGATGACAAGTGACTACGACACCATGGCTGAGCACATTCCTCAGGGCATGCTTGAGGCGCGGGTGCAGCTCAGTGAACACCTAGCGGCACTTTCGGAAACGCTGCAAGTGCCACCCAACGGGTTAATCTTGGGTGGTTTTTCGCAGGGCGCGATGCTGAGCTGTGAACTTGCATTCAGCACAGATATCGAGCTCGCGGGCCTTGCCGTGTTGAGCGGGACTCTCATCAATCGACATGCGTGGCTTGAACGCCTGCCCCTCCGTAAAGGGCTGCCCGTTCTTCAGAGCCACGGCCGAAGTGATCCGATTCTGCCGTTCGCATTGGCCGAACGCCTGCACGCGGCCATGCAGGCAGCGGGGCTTTCCGTGCAGTTTATTCCCTTTAGTGGTGGACACGGGCTAAGTGGCAATGTCCTTTCTGGCCTTGAAGGGTTTTTGCGTTGCCAAAACTCGAATGGCTGAAGGGGTAAGCTTCGTGCTACGCCCTCAAACCCCCGAATCGCCGATGACCCACTCGACCGAGGACGCCACCCTTCCCCCCAATGACCCGGATTGCGAACGACTCGTCAACGAGGAAGAAGCCTGCCTTGAGCGTGTCCTCGAGCATGCAGAGGCTCGGGCGCTAGCGCCTGCCGAAGTCCGAGTCACCTACGACGCGGAATTACTTTCGCTCCGGGACGAAATCTCCACGGCCCGCCAAGAAGATTTGGCGCCGTTGGTCGAGGAAATGACGCGACTGCAAGCGCTGGCGGCGCGTCGGGGGCTAGCGATCCAAGGCAATATTGATGCCCGTTCGCCCTATTTTGGGCATCTCGTTCTGGAGGAGAACCAGCGCGAGCGCGAGGTGCTGATCGGTCGGAGTACGTATCTCGATACCAAGGCGGGCATTCGCATTGTGGATTGGCGCGATGCTCCGGTGAGCCGGATCTATTATCGCTACGATGAAGGCGACGATTATGAAGAATCGTTCGGGGAACGCGAAGTGCTCGGCGTCGTTCGCACGCGGCGCGCGGTAACGATCACGAGTTCGAAGCTGCGACGCATCGTCGCGCCACAAGGTTCGTTCGTCCGCGGTAAATCAGGCTGGCGACGGCTGGATGCGCAGAGTTCGAGGTTGCAAGGTGGTGAAGGTGCCGCGCCCCGTCCCGAACGTAAGCGTGGCCGGCTGGGGATCGGTGAAGAGGGCGAATCGAGCGACGATAAGCGGCTTCGCGAAATCACTCCGCTGATCGATCCTCGGCAATTTGAGCTGATCACTCGCCCAGATTCGGGTGTGGTGGTGATTCAAGGCGGAGCGGGCAGCGGGAAGACAACGGTGGGTCTCCATCGCATGGCTTATCTGGCCTTCCACGACAAGCACCGTTTCTCGCCCGATAAGATGATGGTGATCGTGTTTAACGACGCTCTGGCGCGTTACATGTCGCAGCTGCTCCCGGAGCTCGGTGTCGGGGGCGTCACTATCCGCACCTACGAAGATTGGGCGAAGCGCATGCGTTCGCAGCATCTGCCGCACCTCCCGGAAGCGTACAACGAGTTCACGCCCGGGAACGTGACCAAACTGAAGAAGCATCCGGTGATGCTGAAGCTGATCGACGCTTATGTCGTCGCCCTTGCAGCGCGCCTTGAGGGCGAAATTCGCACGACGCTGCAGCGTGCTGGTGCGGAAAACATGGCGGCCGCCTTCGTTCAACTTTGGCGCGAGAGCCAGCACAAGCCCCTGTATCACCGCGTGGTCGCCTTAAAGTCGGCTGTTGAACGCCAGAAGCTGGAGGATCTGCCAACCAACGCACGCGTCGGTATGGAGCGCGTGATCCGCGACGGCACCAGCCTTTCGCGCGACGTGCTGTCGGCCTGGGCGGATCTACTGACCGATCTCCCACGCTTGAAGCAAGCCTTCGCAAGCTTGGCCCCGGATGCGCTTTCTACCGAGGAGTTGAAGCGTGCGCACGAGTGGTGCGTGCAGCAGTGCCCCGAGGTGATCAACTTCCATGAAGACAAGCTGGCTGCCGAGCAAGAAGCGCTTGAAAAGGAAGCTGCTCCTGAGCCCAAGCGTCCCAAGCATCCCAAGAAGCGCGACGAAGGCGAGCAAGAGCCGGAAGATGATCGCTCACAGGGTATCGACGGGCGTGCCGTCGAAGACAACGTGACGCTCGATCGCGAAGACGACGCCCTCCTGTTGCGTTTAGGCCAACGCCTGCGCGGCCCGCTGCTGAGACATTCGAAGAGCCGCGAGGCCATCGTGTACGAGCACGTTTTTATCGATGAAACGCAGGATTTGAGTCCCGTGGAGCTGGCTGTAGTGCTCGATTGCGTGAGTCCCGCCAAGTGCGTCACGTTCGCCGGCGATGTGGCCCAGCGCTTACTTTTAGACAATGGCTTCAGCAATTGGAAAGAAGTCTTGGGTCAGCTCGATCTCGCGCATGTCGAAGTGGAGCCACTGAAGCTAAGCTACCGCTCCACCCACCAAATCATTGAGCTCGCCCAACATGTGCTGGGCTCCCTTGCCCCCGAAGATCCCCCCGTGGCCACGCGCGATGGTGCACCCGTGGAGCTTTTCTGTTTCTCCCACACGGGGGACGCTGCAAGCTTTTTAGCTGAAGCGCTGCGTGAGCTCTTGGTGGAAGAGCCACGCGCCTCGGTGGCTGTCATCGCCCGCTATCCCGAGCACGCGGATGCGTATTACCACGCGCTGAAACAAGCAGAGATCCCACAAGTTCGGCGTATCGCCGATCAGGATTTCCCTTTCAAACCGGGCGTGGACGTCACCGACGTGCGACAGGTAAAAGGCCTTGAATTTGATTATGTCGTGGTGGTGGAGGTCTCCGACGCCGTGTACCCGCCAGACCACGAATCACGCCATTTGCTCCACATTGCAACCACGCGCGCCGCGCATCAGCTCTGGTTGATGAGCGCCGGGCGCCCCAGCCCGCTTTTGCCCAGTAGCCTGACGGAAGAAGCATACTGAGCCGCGGCCACCGTTTTAGTTGAGAACCGGCAAGCGCAGTTGGTCGACGTGGGATCGCATCAACCGCATCCGCCAATCCACTCCGACCATGTCGCCGGGATTGAGCGGCTCCCACACATTTTCGCCCTGGAGCGGCTCACTCGACAAGATCAAATGATTCACATGCCCCACCTCGGTAGGTGCCTCGCAGGCACCAGAAAGACTGGGGCATTCGTCCCGATCCGGACAGCGGCGCTTGTAGGTTGAGAGAAAAAGACCTCGCCCGCCATGCGTGGCCACCAGCGTTTCCCCGTCCGTGACGATCACCGTCAGCTCACAGGGTGCCGTCGAAGCGGTGTTCTCGCTGCCATCTGCGTTCACTCTGGGCAATTGAAGCTCAGGCCGTGCCGCTACCCTGCGCACCGCGCTGAGCGCACTCGCCAAACACTGCGACACCTCTTCGGTGGAGTAGCGTCGCGAGAGCGGCCCGAGCGCCTGCAATCGACTCAGAAACACGAAGAACACCACTTCGCTATCGGTGTCTCCCAAGATGAAGCGCCGCAATCCAGGCGAGACCTCAGCCAGCAAAGCTTCGCGACACACTGAGAAATTCGGAATATCTCCATTGTGGGCAAACACCCAACGCCCATATTGAAACGGATGGCAGTTGATGATCGTCTTCGGGCCCTGTGTCGCTTTTCTGACATGAGCAAGAACGGTCTCGGAAGAGACTACGCCGCTCAGGCGATGAAACAGCACGTCCCCCACAGCTGTGAGCGGGGACTTGGTCAAATGCGGCGAACCATCAATGTAGTAGGCTACGCCCCAACCATCCGGATGCGCGTTACTTTGTACGCCTAGAGCATTTTCTGCCGCTAGCAGCGAGCGATGAACCTGGCTTGGAATCACGCTGCGAAATCCGAACAGTCGACACATGGGAGCTTGTAACCAATCGCCGAAGGCTTGCGTAAAAGATTGCCATAGTCCGAGATACAACGCACCTTCTGTGAGGGCTCGGTAAGGATTGAGGCGAGAATCATGAAAGATGAGATATTCGGCTACAGCGTCAACCCAGAGCTGGAGAAACTCCGTGCGCGCCGTCGTTTCATTGCCCAAGCAGCGACGGGCACTGTCATCACCGCTCTCGGAGCTGCCTATTTCTTGAGTGATGACCTCACAAGCGAGGCTAAAGCACAAACGCGCAAGGACGGCCGCCCCCGCTTGCCGCCGGGCCAGCGTGTGCTGGAACGGCTGAAGCCAATGGGGGGCCAGCCGGGAGATCCGAGCCCGAGTAATTTCAAGCTGCGGGTGCATGGTGAAGTGGAGCAACCCTTTGAAGTGGGCTTTGCGGAGCTCTTGAAGTTGCCGCAGGCCAAGCTGGCACTAGATGTCCATTGCGTCACAGGTTGGACAGTGCTCGGTGCGAAATTTGAGGGTGTACTTTTGAAGACCCTCGCCGAAAAAGCAAAGCTCAAGCCGAAAGCCCGCTTTGTGATCTTCGAGGCCGCACACGGCTACACCTCCAACATCTCCCTGAAAGACGCGCTGAAGCCCGAGGTGATGGTCACGCATCGTCTCAATGGTGAACCCCTCAGTCGCGCGCACGGGGCTCCAGTCAGAAATATCGTTCCGGATTTCTACTTCTGGAAGAGTGCCAAGTGGCTCACCGGCATTCGCTTCGTGGAGCACGATGAGCCGGGCTACTGGGAAACTCGCGGCTATAACAATCACGCGGATCCCTGGCGCGAAGAGCGGTACAGCTAGCGAGCCCTATCCCACAGGCTCCCATGGTTGAACTCCGCTCACCTCAACAAAAACGCCCCTTCAATCTTCGCCCCTGGATCCGCGCCATTCATCGCGACGCCGGCTACCTCGTTGTCGGCCTGACCATTGTGTACGCGCTCTCAGGGCTCGCGCTGAATCACATCGCCGACTGGGATCCCAACTTTCACCAAGTCGAACAAACCCACAAGATCGCCGGGCCGTTTCCGGCAAATGATCAAGCTGCCGCTGAACACGTCTTGAAAGCGCTAGGGATCACGGAAAAACCCACGGATGTTTACCGTGCATCTCCCGACCGCTTGGACATCACGCTGGAACATCGAACGCTGCACCTCGATGCCAAAGCCGCACAAGTGTTCGAAGAGGGCCAGAAGCCACGCTTCTTCTTGAGGCTCGCCAATTGGCTCCACCTGAATCGCGGCAAGAAAGCCTGGAGCTACGTCGCTGACACGTACGCCGTGATTCTCCTCTACCTCGCGTTCTCGGGCCTCTTCATGATCCCCGGGAAAAAAGGCCTGTTAGGGCGTGGCCTCGTGATCGCACTGTTTGGAGCCAGTGTGCCGATCGGTTACGTCATTCTCTCCGGCGGCGGGCCCTAGTTACGTGGGGAGGACCGCCTCGCGCGCAAGGCAAGGAAACCCGGCTCCGTGAGCACAAATGCCCGGCGACCTGCGCGGCTCGGTGAGAACAGTGCACGGCAACCAGCACAGCTCCATGAGACCGAGTGGCGGCAAACTACACAACTCCCTGAAAACAAGCGCCCGGCAAGCTGCTCATTTAGGAAGATCAGATAGTAAGCATGCTTACTATCCGTCAGTCGGCGAAATGCCCCGCGCGGCGAGCACCAACGGGGCGGGTGGTTTTCCCGCTCCGCTGATCAAAACCCCCGGGTCTTCCCGCGCGGCTAAGTGAAAGCGTTAAACTAAGCTTCTTCGCGGGCGCCGTCGCCGGCTTCCGTGACGAAGACTTCAGGCTCTCTGCCGTACTCTGCTTGATACTGAGCCTTGAGTGCGGTCGTAACGGCTTCAAGTTGGCTCTTCTGGACCAGATTCACGGTGCAGCCCCCAAAGCCTCCGCCGGTCATGCGGGCGCCCAAGACTCCAGGCAGCGTCTTCGCCCTTTCAACTAAGAAATCCAGCTCCTTACAGCTCACTTGGTAGTCGTCACGCAACGAAGCATGCGAGGCAAACATGACCTCCCCGAAGCGCTCCAGCTGGCCCGTTTCCAGCGCCGCCACAGCATTCAAGGTTCGTTCATCTTCGGAGATGACATGGCGACAACGCGCACGCACCACATCCGGCAACAACCCCTGATGCTCGCGAAACTGCGCGGGGCTGACATCCCGCAAGGCACGGATCCCGGGTAGCTTCCCCGAAAGCAACCGCACCCCTTCCTGGCATTCAGCGCGCCTTTGATTGTATTCCGACGAGGCCAGCTCATGGTGCACGAGCGTATTCACGATCAGCACGACAGCATCCTTCAGCAGCATCGGTACGGGTTTGGCGCTCAGGCTGCGGCAATCAATGAGCAGTGCATGGCCCGCCTTACCCAGCGCGGCGATGAACTGATCCATGATGCCGCACAGCGTCCCCACGTACTGATGCTCGGCGGCTTGCCCTGCGAGTGCCAACTCTACGCGATCAGGTACAGCGTCTGACCCCAACGTCGCCAGTGTGAGCGCGATCGCAACCTCGAGCGCCGCCGACGAAGAAAGGCCCGCGCCGCGCGGCACCGTACTCATGAGCACCAGCTCCGCGCCTTTTAGGGGAAAGCCGCGCTCCAATAAGGCCTGGGCCGTGCCCTCCACATAGTCGATCCAGGCTCCGCGTTTTTTTGGTCCGGGACGATCTAGATAGAATTCACGCGCTTGGCCAAGGTCGAGGGAACGGACGCGCACGTGTCGATCCTGGCGCGGAGCAGCGGCGACATACGTTCGATGCTCAAGCGCCATCGGCAACACGAAGCCATCATTGTAATCGGTGTGCTCACCGATCAGATTCACGCGTCCTGGAGCCGAGAAAATTCGGGGCTCGGCTTGGTACTCAGTACGAAAAGCTGCCCGCAAACGCTCAAGATCGGGGAGTGTCATCGGGCCAGTGCTCCGCGACTCACGCAGCCGAATCGGAACTGACGGGCTGCCACGCTAACGCACCTCGATAGAACGACCGCAGCGTATTCCTCCCGCAAAACGGACACTGCCAGCCCACATCGAAATACTCATCTTCGTTGTTGAGCGCGTTGGCTGGCGCCACCAACGCTTCCCCCTGCATTTCGGCGCGCCCATTAGCCGCACGCCCACCGGCGTCAATTTCTGCCACGAGCCGCGCTTGGCACTCACAAACCGAACGTATAATTGCCACCTTCATGCTGATTTAGGGGGATACTGGCGTTCCAACCCAAGCGTCAAGCGATCGGGTCGAAAATCTCTGGTGCAAAACGGATTCCTGACTATGCTCTGGCCCTCCTCGCGGGAGTAGCTCAGTTGGTAGAGCACAAGCTTCCCAAGCTTGGGGTCGAGGGTTCGAATCCCTTTTCCCGCTCAAAACAGCAAATTGGCAGGGCAGCCTTCGGAAGGCTGCCTTCAGCCTTTGGGAGATCTGAGCGGTGACGACCAGCGGTGACGACCAGCGCCTACGGCTTGAGGTCTCGAGCGCAACGGATCCCGATGTAATCAATGTGGTTGTCCGGTACGTGGGGGCTGCGATAGCTCGTCGCGAGCCGAGGGCCTTGGGTACCAAAGTATCCGCCCCGGATCGAGCGGTACGCTGACGGCGTCGTGTTCGCGCAGTTCACGCAGGGCTCAGAGCCGTAAGCCGCATAGTAGTCCAAATTCCATTCAAAGACGCCACCCGCCAAATCGGCGTGCCCATATCTGCCAAAGCCCCGAGGGAGCGAACCCACCTCGCTGTTCGCCAACGTCTTACAGCTCGAATCAAGAAAACTGCAGCCGTAAACAGCTAACATCGCATCGCTGTTGGGAGCTGCCTCGCCCCAGGGATAGCTGCGCTGCTCATCCCCACCGGCCGCGGCGTAGTTCCACTCGGCTTCTGTCGGCAAACGCGCCCCATCCCACAAACAAAACGCAAACGCTTCCAACGAATCAATACAATTCATGGCGCGCTGCTCGTGCTCAGCAGGCGCATCCGACCAAGCCTGAAAAATTGCGTCGCACTTGACCACGCCTCGCAACGACTCCGCGGTTGCCGGCAGCTCATTCTCCAGTCCGGGATCCCAACCCGTACCGTTAATCAGCGGATGACTCCCCTCACCCAGCCCGGGATGACCCGCCGCACGCCAAGCATCATAGCTATCCACGAACTTGCGAAAGCGCCCCACGGTCACTTCGTATTTATCGAGGCTAAAATTGGCAATCTCCGCAGGAAACATCGGATCATTGCTACGATTGAACGCTCCTCCCGGAACCTTCAAGCTCACGCAACAGCTTTCATCCTGATTCACGCCGCAAGTGCTCGGCAACGCCCTGCAACTGAGAGGTTCGAACTTTGCCTCGGTGTTTGCCTCCGGACTCGTTCCACAGCCTACAACAGCCATTAAAAGGCCCGAAAAGCCGACCCCGGCCGAACCAAGCCACGCTCGTTCAAGCCATGAAAATCTTAGCCGCGGTAGAGTCACTACGGGGAGACTATAGCCCTCAACCACGACGCTCGCTAATGGCAATGGTGATTCGCACGCGTTGCCCCCTCTCGCCTCGCGCAAGCGCTCAGCGGTCTCCCCCAGGCCTGTCGCTCCGCTCAGGCGGGGGAAACGCCAGAACACGTTAAAAACAGCCAAGATGGTTGCCACCGCGCGCGAGCACAAAATGGCCAAGCCCACCAGCACTTCACACTGCGGATGGGCCTAAGCGCATAAACGGCGCTGTTCGAGAGCGGTGGGTGAATGCTGCTCAGCGCGAGGCCCAGCGGCGAGATTGCCCTGGGCCCGATACGCGGCAGAACGCTGTTAACCTGCACGCAGCTCTGATAATCTATTCAATTATTCCTCATCAACGGGGGCGCCGCCGCTACCGTTATCAACTGCGCCGCCGCTGCCGCCGCCGCCGCCGCCCTCGCACATGAGCGTTACAGCGTGCGTGTGACCGCTGTCGTTCGTGCTCGTGACGGTGACCGTTCCAGTTGTCTTCAGTGTGGTGAAGTTTGCTGCGGTAACGGTCATCATGTGGGTATGAACCTCGTCGCCCATATCGAGGGTGTACATCCTCTCAGCGCCCGCGTTCACATCAGCGATCGGCACCATCACCGGGTGCTCATGCCCCCCGCCCACCATGATGACAGGCTCGGTGGCGCACATTCCGGTCCCCTGACTGCCACCGGA
>CAZSUA010000043.1:0-24521 GCA_964609655.1 uncultured Polyangiaceae bacterium
ATGCTGCGTTTCTCGGTGACAGCCATCGCGGAACACGCAGGTAAGCGGGAATCTGGCAGCAGCGGAGGCGGGGGTCGCATGACCCTCGGCTATTTCGTGGATCGTGGGCCAGAATTCCACGCTGAGCGCGCTGCGCGCCAAGCACTGGTCTTATTGGAAGCAGGGAGTGCGCCTGCAGGCCAGTTTGAGGTGGTTTTGGCTCCAGGTGACAGCGGGATCTTGCTGCACGAGGCAGTCGGCCACGGTCTGGAAGCGGATTTCAACCGCAAGGGCACGAGCAACTATTCGGGGCAAGTGGGCCAGCAAGTGGCCAGCCCGCTCTGCACGGTGGTGGATGACGCCACGTTTTCTCAGGGCAGAGGCTCGATCAATGTGGATGATGAAGGCATCGCGCCAACCCGGAGCACGTTGATCGAAGCCGGGGTGCTGCGCGGCTATATGCAAGATCGGCTTTCTGCGCGCCATTTCGCGACGAATCCCACGGGAAATGGTCGTCGCGAGAGTTTTGCGTCTGTGCCGATGCCGAGAATGACGAATACCGTCCTGTTGGCCGGGCCACACGACCCAGAGGAGATTGTTCGCAGCGTGAGTCGTGGGATTTTCGCCAAGAGCTTCGGCGGAGGTCAGGTGGATATCTCAAACGGAGACTTCGTTTTCTCGCTGACCGAAAGCTATCTCATTGAGAATGGTCGAATTACGGCGCCGCTCAAGGGCGTGAACCTTATCGGCAACGGTCCGGAAACATTACGCCATGTAACCATGCTGGGAAACGACGTGGAAATATCCGACGGGATTTGGACTTGCGGAAAAGACGGTCAAAGTGTGCCGGTAGGCGTCGGTTGTCCGACCATCAAGATCGACCAAATCACCGTCGGAGGTACCCAGATTGGTTGAATGAAAATGGCTCGGTCTAGAAGCTTTGTAGGTGTGGTGGGACATGGCCCGCTGTTGGATCGTGAGGATGGCGCGTGCTCAACGCTGCGACAGCTCGGAGCAAATGTGCGGACGCTCGATCTGTGGGACGATCCGGTTCATCTCATCGAAGATGAAGATGAAGAGTTTGACGTTCGCCCGCGAGCTCTAGTGTTTGAGGCGTTGGATCGACCAGACTTAGCGGTAGCTGCGCTTCGAGCCGTCAGGAAGGAGCCGTACTTCGACAACGTGGGGGCGTTGATAGCTGTAACGGTCGGTCAGATTGCGCGCATCGAACCATCCAGTGGCTTTGATGATTTCGTGCTGCATCCCTACGTGCCCGAAGAGCTCTATGGGCGTATCCGCTCGCTCGAATGGCGCCGCAGTGAATTCGCTACTGATGAACGCCAGAAGGTGGGGCAAATCGTGGTGGACAAAGCCGCTCATGAAGTCATGGTGGATGGGCGCCCTGCTGCACTCACTGCTAAAGAGTTTGCACTTTTAGCGTACCTTTGCGACCAGCGCGGGCGTGTGCTCTCGCGCGAGCACCTCTTGGCTCGAGTTTGGGGCAATCGCTACGATGGCGGGCCGCGCACGGTGGACATCCACGTGAGGCGCTTGCGCGCCAAGCTGGGTGATGCCCTACCGCTAGAAACACTGCGGGGATCGGGCTACAAGTTGCGAGCCCCCGATGTCGAAGAAAAAGGCCGACCCAAGCGCGGCAGAGCCGAGCCAGAGGAAGAAGAAGCCTAAGCGCCAAGAAGGGCGTGGCCGAGCACCAGCTCGGCTGGTGATCACCACAGGTTGCCCAGCGGGCGTTGGCCCAGAAATATCGGTGCGTGCGGCGGCGGAGGGGAACGGGCCAGCCCCCATCCTGGTGGGTGATTTCCAGACCCTGCTTGAAGCCGCCGAACTCGTCGGGGTTCCCCGCTCGCGCTTGGTGAGGTTCGAAGCTTTGGGTGCTCGAACAGACAGCATTCCCGTGGTCCAGGCCGGTGCTGAGCTCCGCGTGCTGGATCGCCGTCCCGGTGCCCCCACGCGCGAATCAGGCAGAGCGCAGCTCGCGTACATCAACGCAGGCTATCAACTCGTAAAAGCGGGAGGCTTGGGAGCCCTCGTAACGGCACCCGTGAATAAAGCCGCGATTTATCAGTCCGGTGCGCGAGGAGCCAAGCGCTTCATCGGCCACACGGAATGGCTTGAAGCTCTGGATGGGGCAGCCTTCTCCGTGATGTGCTTCTATTCCAGCAAGCTCACGACGGCACTTGTGACCACGCACCTGCCCATCAAACAAGTACCACGAGCGCTGAGCGCGCCCGGGATTTCCACGGTGATCGTGAGCCTTGCCACATTCCTTCGGCGGCTGGGCGAGCAGCGGCCGAAGCTTGCCGTGTGCTCACTCAACCCGCACGCCTCAGAAGCCGGCATGTTCGGCAGCGAAGAGGCGCAGGCTATTGTTCCAGGCGTCGCATCAGCCCAGCAAGCGCTCGGTCGGCGGGCTCAGATTTTCGGCCCAATCGGGGCAGAAACTGCCTTTCGCAAAGCGTATGCGGGTGAGTACTCTGGCGTGGTCGCGATGTACCACGATCAAGCCACTATCCCGATGAAGCTCGTTGCGTTTGGTGACGCGGTGAACGTTACCTTGGGGCTTTCGATCGATCGAACGAGCGTGGATCATGGCACCGCTTACGATATCGCCTGGCAGAATTGCGCTGAGATCAGTGGAATCGAGAGCGCGCTCGCGCTCGCTGAGCGGCTTTCAGAATCGGCGCGCAAAAGCTGAATTCTAAGAGCATGCGACGCCAGCCCTTAGCCGTCAGGATGCGGAGACTGGGGCTATCCTTCCCCAAGGACGCCAAATTCAATCAGCTGTTAACTTGTGCCTTTGAGCACATGGAGTCCGCCCTTATTGTGCTCTCGGATGCACGAGAAAGCTCGCAGCCCGGTACGTTGCCGTCGATCTACCGGGCCCTCTTAGTCGAGCTCTTGCGGCGCTGGGTGCGCTCCGTAGCGGAGGGCTTCGGTGCGGCCGAGTGTTTGCAAAACGGGCGGCTTTTCGGTGAGCTAGCTGGCGATGCACGGGCGGGTGCGCTCTTGGCTCACTCCTGGCCGCATTCAGACTCTTGGCCAAGCCTTGAGCCCGAGCAACTTGGACAAATCTACGAAGTGTTGCTCGGGCTCCAACTGACTCAAACAGCCGACGGCCACCTGGGCTTAACCACGCATCAAATCCGCAAAAATACAGGCGTTTTCTTCACTCCCAGCGCGCTGGCTGACAGCGTGGTGCGGCGGGCACTTGCCCTTCTGGAAGGACGCGACCCAAGCAGCCTGCGCGTTTGTGATCCCGCTCTCGGTGGGGCGATGTTTCTCTTGCAAGCTGGACGACAACTGCACGGGCTCGGCAATGTGCAGTCGAGTGGAGACGCTCGCGGAATGTCACGCGCCCAGATCGTCGTCGAATGCCTGTTTGGCGTTGATCAGAGTGAGCTTTCGGTTGCGGTCGCCGAGGCGGCACTTTGGCTCTGGGCCGCAGACGATACCTTGGCCATGCGCACGGCGGGACAACACCTGATGGTGGGTGATGCACTTTTAGGGCAAGGGTGGTCGCCAACCAAGAGCGCGGTTCCGAAACCTGCGAAGTCGTTCAACTGGGGAGAAGCGCTACCGGAACTGAAAGCTACCGGCTTTGACTGCGTGGTTGGCAATCCGCCGTGGGTGGCGTTTGCGGGGCGAGCCGCCAAGCCGCTGTTGCCGGCCGATCGTGTATGGCTGTCCAAGAATTACCGTGCTTTTCGCGGCTACCCGACACTTCAGGCGATGTTTGTCGAGCGCGCAGCCGAGCTGGCTCCGCACGGTGTGGTGGCTCTCCTGTTACCAAGCTCGGTGGCAGATTTGGAGGGTTACCGGAGCATGCGTCAAGCGCTCACCGCGTCGCACACGCTGGTTTCACCACTCACTGAGTATGGCGAAGACGCTTTCTCCGGCGTGACTCAACCCTGTTTCGCGCTCGTCGCTCGCCCTTCCGAGGAACCAAGTGCTGGGAGTTCGGAGGGGTGGGCCTTGAGTGAACGCCAGAGCGCTCGCTTGAAAGCGGTAGCCATCGAGATCCCTCAGGCGCTCCTCCGGCTACGCGAGGCGACAGCGTGGCCAGCCTCGCTCTTTCGCGAGATGGGCTTTCAGACCACGCGCAGAGCCAGTGAGAATCTGCTAGTGCGTAAGCCCGTGGAGTTGACCTCCGATCTGTGTCCGCTCTTGGAGGGCAAGGACATTCACGAGTTTCGTGAGGGTGAGGCTCGCCTCTATTTGCGCACTTCCCCCGAGCTTTTGGCCTGGGCGGGCTGTCGGTTTCGAGCCCGTGAGCAATTTGCAGCTGTGAAGTTCGTGGTGCGTCAAACAGCGAAGGTGCCCATAGCTGCGCGACACACTTCAGGACTGCCCTTTCGCAACAGCCTCCTGGCGGGCTTTGAAGCCGAAGGCCTCTCCACCCACCTCGTACTTGGCTTGCTCAACAGCGCGCTCTATCGGGCTCTCCACCTGGCCTTCCAAAGAGACGCACGACAGGCCGCCTTCCCGCAAGTGAAGGTGGCTCACCTGCGCTGTCTGCCCATGCCTCCCCTCACCGCCACTCTGGTGGAGCGAATCGAAACATTGGCACGTGATGCTGAGTCAGTGACAAGTAAGTTGGATCGCACGCCGCTCGATCAATGCGTGTTCGAGCTGTTTGCCATCACCTTCGAGGAAAGGGCGGCGATCCTGCGGTTCTTGGCGGAGCGCGTGCCGGAATTGAGCTATGGGTCGGCGCCCTAGAGGCTGGAGGGTGGGCCTCGGTGCTCATCGTACCAGCGCACCGTTTCGGAGAGCCCGACATCGAGCGGCGTGAATGCTCCGAGCACGCTGAGCAGAGCTTCAGGATCCAGCACAGAACGCCGCAAATCATCGGCTCTTGGCGCGGCGAAGGTCGTTCGCAGCGATTGGCCCATGACCGTCGCCAAGGAATTAGCTAAGAATTGCGTGCTGGTGCCCGTACCGGTGCCTAGATTGATCAGCGCGTCATCGATCTGCCCTTCCAAGGCTAGCCAATTGGCCCGAGCGATGTCAGCCACATAGATGTAGTCGCGAATGCAGCCTTCGTCACCCAGTTGGTCGCGGCCATGAATCGCCAGCGCTTCGCCGCGGCACGCACGGGCGAGGAAGATCGACACCACTCCTGATTCACCCCCCACACCTTGGCGTGGCCCGTACACATTCGCGTAGCGCAGGCTGAAGCTGCGAAGTGCCTGCTTCTGGTTGTGGATGCGCAGATAGTGCTCGATCGTCAGCTTACCGATGGCGTAGGGGCTTTCGGGGCACGTGGCAGTTGCGGTGGTTGCGCGCGTGCCCGCAGGAACTTCGCCATAAATCGCGCCGCCCGTGCTCGCAAAGACGAAGCGAGGAACAGCACACTTCAGGCAAGCGTCCAGCAAGTTCAACGAACCTATAATATTGATTTCGGCATCCACCAGAGGCTTCTCGACGCTCGCGCTGACGCTCACCTGCCCTGCTTGATGGCTCACGGCATCCGGTCGCGAAGCGGCGACAGCATTCAAGGTTGCTGCTCGGTCGCGGAGATCCACTTGAAGTAGCTTTACGCCCGCGGGAACATGCGCGCTTGAACCTGACGAAAGGTTGTCGAGCACAGTGACTTCGTGACCACGTGCCAACCCCAGCTCAACAATGTGGCTGCCAATGAAGCCTGCACCACCCGTCACCAGAACCTTCATTCACGCTGCTTCCGGGAAGTTTTTTTGTGGAGCCGAGGGGGATCGAACCCCTGACCTCTTGCATGCCATGCAAGCGCTCTCCCAGCTGAGCTACGGCCCCGAACGGGAGGCGGGAATCTACACGAAGTCGGCCCAAACGCGAGCCCGAAGTGGAGCTTTTATCCGAGCCTAGGGCGCGGGCTTGGGCGCCTCAGCGCTGGGCGCCGCTGCCGCATCAGGGAGCTCAAGCTCCGCACCACGGGTTCCGAGAAAGACGAGCAGCCCGAGCAAGAACAGCCCAATCCCGAGAAATGGCAACCAGAACGGCGAGTGCGGCTCCCCAGGCTCCAGCGCATCCGGATCGCTCGGAGCGTGCTCCTCAGGGGCGTCCTCGTGATCGTGAGAACTCATGCCCTGCTTTATGAACAGAGGCGTGGCGTGGGTCAAGTGCGGTTGGTTTGGGCCTCCCACGGCGAGCAGCCCCACACGGCTCCTGGTCGCCTTGGTCGCCGGGCCGGCCATTGCGCTGGTAACCTGTAGGGGCTAAGTGACCGGGCATCACGCGTTGAACGCGAGTTGACCCCCTGTTGCTCCGAGCCGTAGGCTGAAGATTCGTGGCCCAGCAACAACAACGCTATCGAGTTGTCGAAAAGATCGCTTCGGGCGGCATGGCCGAAGTGTTCCGCGCCGAGAGCGCGGGCCTTGAGGGATTTAAGAAGACCGTCGCGATCAAACGCGTTTTGCCGCATCTCTCCGAGAAGAAGCAGTTCATCGGGATGTTCCTGGATGAGGCGCGGCTCAGCGCGCACCTCTCGCATTCAAACTGCGTTCAAGTCTTCGACATCGGCGTTGGCGACAACACGTACTTCATCGTGATGGAGTACGTGGATGGATCCGATCTCAAGGGTATCATCGAGTATCAGAAGAAGATCGGCAAGCTGCTGCCTGTAGAGGAAGCTTGCCTGATCTGCGTGCGCATCTGCGAGGGCCTCGCGTACGCGCATGAGCTCCGGGATTCAGATGGCGAGAGCATGCACATCGTGCATCGCGATATGTCGCCGCCCAACGTTCTGCTCACCCGCCACGGTGAGGTAAAAATCGTGGATTTTGGCCTCGCAAAGGCGAACAGCCAGCTGGAGCACAGCGAGCCGGGCGTCATCAAAGGCAAATTCAGCTATCTTTCGCCCGAAGCCGCGCTCGGACAAGACGTGGACGCGCGCACGGATATTTTTGCCGTTGGAATCATTCTCTGGGAGCTTCTAAGTGGACGCAGGCTGTTTCTTGGGGACACAGACCTGGAAACAGTGCGTCAGGTACAAGCCGCGAAGATCCCCTCGATTCGACAATTCAATCCGCACGTCTCAGCGGAGCTTGAACGGGTGTTGGCCAAGAGTTTGGCAGGGGATCCCCAACAGCGCTATTCGACCGCGCGTGAACTGGGAGCCGATCTCAACGCCGTCATGTTCTCGTCTGGGCGTTCTGTCTCTTCGTTTGATTTGGCGGGGCTCGTTGCCCCGATTTGGGCAGAGCGCCGCGCCAAGAAGAAGATCGACGCCAGGAAATCGATCATTGGTAGCTTGATCGACGAGGCGTTAATTGAGTTTACCTCGCTGGATGGCGCTGAGCAGCGAAAGTCCAACACGTCGAATCCAGGAGCCGCACCGCTCAGCCTCGGCTCCTTCGGAGATGCCAAGGATTGGAGCACCGATCTCGGTGATTTGGTAACGGCTCCTCGCGCACCCTTGGCGAGCGCTGGCGCCTTCGAGGTCGGAAATCTAGCGGCGCTTGAAGATGAGCAAGCCAAACGCCGGGCGAAGTCCTCGGTCCCCGCGCCGGCCAACCGAGCAGGAGCAAACTTGGGTCAACCGCCGCAGCCAGGCTCGACTCCGGCGCTGCCGAATCCCCAGGGCACCTCCAGCCGCACCACGTTCATAGCGGCCGTTATCTTGCTGTTAATTCTGGTCGCCGGCGCTGCGGCCTATCTCGGTAGTCAGCTGTCGCGATAACGCTTCCTCTTGTCGGGGCTCGATCCCTTCATACTTTTGGCACTACGGTCTGCACACTCTCGGCGCTACGAAGCACTGCCTCAAGCTCTAGGATCCGCTGATCCCGCTTGGCGAGCGCCGCTTGGACATCGGAAGCCTCCAAACGCTGCGGGATGTGTTGTGGGCAGTTAGCATCCCAGGCGTTGACGTGAATCACGATCGCGCGTTCGGGTCGCCCGGAGTAGTTCGGAATGGCTAAGCGCGTGAGCAATTCAGGATCGTCGTCGACAACGCGAGCCTCACCCCAAATCTTGACGCGTCGTGCTTCTGCGTAGTCTATCAGGAAGAGGTGCACTTTCGGGTTATCGGCCAAATTGCCGATGCTGATATATTGACGATTCCCACGGAAGTCTGCGAAGGCGAGCGTTTGGGGATCGAGGACTCGTAAGAATCCGGGTGGCCCCCCGCGATGCTGAATGTAAGGTTGGCCTTCTTTGTTTGCCGTACCGAGGAAGAAACTGATCTGCTGCTCAATGAACAGCGCCAGCTCCTCGGAGATTTCTGTCTCCCAGCCGCCGCCCTGCTCCATGCGTGCGTACGCTGCGCGCGAGCCGTGCTTGGCCTGGACTTCCTTCACACGTTTAGTGAAGGCGATGTCGCTCGGAACCGGACGGGGGGGGTGCAGCTTGGGGCCGCTGCCGAGCTGCTTCTGGGATGACACGGAGTTCTCCTCGGGGAATTGGAGCGGAAGGGGCTTGAGTGTCCGTAGGTAAGTATCTTCACTGGAGTCAACAATAAGCTCAATTGACACTTCACTATTGCGTGTGGTGCAATAATGCGATGGACCGGCTGGAGGCGATGCGGGCTTTTGTTGCGGTAGCGGAACTGCGCGGCTTCGCAGCGGCCGCCCGGCAGCTCAAGATTTCGGCATCTGCGGCAACCCGCCTAATCGCTTCGCTGGAGGAGCATCTTGGAACGAGGTTGCTGCAACGCACGACACGTTCAGTCACTTTGACCGACTCGGGCGCTCGTTACCTGGAACGGGCTCGACGCATTCTGACGGAGATCACGGAAGCAGAAGCCGCTGCCCATTCTGACCGCCTAGAACCCACGGGACGCTTTGTCGTCTCCGCTCCAAGCGTTTTCGGGCGGCTTCACGTGGCGCCGCTGATGTGTGAATTTATGGGGAGGTATCCTGATGTTGTGGGAGAACTCGTGTTGGCGGATCGAGTGCTCAATCTCGTCGAAGAGGGCGTGGACGCGGCGGTGCGAATCGGCGTGCTGGAGGACTCAAGTTACGTGGCTCGAAGTGTCGGGGCCACGCGTCGGCTGATCGTTGCATCGCCCAAATACCTTGCGCGACGGAGGAAGCTTGCTTCTCCTGAGCAAATCTCGGAGCTGGATGTGATTCAGTTCACGGCGCTCACCCCGCGTCCCGAGTGGAGATTCGTGAAGGAAGGTGCTGAGTTCAGCGTTGCCTTCGCACCCAGATACATCACCAATAGCGCAGACGCGGCGATCGCTCACGCGGAACGGGGCGGCGGCGTCGTGATGGTGTTGGCATACCAGGTTTCGGAAGCGATCCTGGCTGGCAGGCTTCAGACCGTTTTGGGGGATTTCGAGCGTCCCCCGCTCCCCATCCACGTCATCTACCCGACCAGCAGGCTACTTTCGGCAAAGGTGCGCGCTTTTATTGAGCTTATCGCCAAGACATGCGATTGGCGCTTTGTTGATCCGTAAGGGGCAGTAAGCGGCCCTTCGCGGCAGCCGCTTACTGCTGGATCAGGACCTGATAGGGACGTTCGCCGCTTCAGACCCACAACCGATCCCAAGGAATGCCGATCGCCTCGAACGGCGGCAGCTGCAAGTGGTGTTCGCCGAACATCTAACGCTCGAGAGCGATTAGCACTTCAGTCGTTCCGGAAGTAGCGCCCGTGCCGTGCCATCATGAGATCGGCGGCGGGCGGGCCCCAGGTTCCCGCGGCGTAGTTCGGTAGATCGTCTTGGGGGTGCTCGGCCCAGAAATCGAGCACGGGCTGGCAAGCGCTCCACGACGCTTCGACTTCGTCCCGGTGTTTGAAGTTGGTCAAATCTCCCCGCAAGCAGTCGCTGAGGAGCATTTCGTAGCCGTCGGCGGGGCTCGCTTTCCATTGCTTCTCGTAGTCAAAATCCATCACCACGGGTTTGATGTTCAAGCCGATACCTGGAACTTTGCCCTCAAAACGCAGTCGGATCCCTTCGTTCGGATGCACATTGATCACGATTTGGTTGGGCTTGGCTTGTTTTCCATGCTCACGGAACAGGCAATGTGGCGTGGCTTTGAAATAGATCACAATCTCTGTCTTCTTGCTGGGCATTGCTTTGCCCGAGCGCAAGTAGAAGGGCACTCCGCCCCAGCGCCAGGTGTCCACATGGAACTGAACCGCGGCGAACGTGTCGGTCTGAGATTCTGAGTTAACGTCGCTGTTCTCGCGATAGCCGATTAGGTGTTTTGCTCGTACCTGCCCGGGCCCATATTGGCCGCGAACGGCGATTTCGGGCACATCCCGCGCGGTAGGCACCTTCAATGCCTTGAAAATCTTTACCTTTTCGGTGCGAATGTCCGAATCATCCAGGCTCACCGGGGGCTCAATCGCCACAATTGCCAACACCTGAAGCAGGTGGCTCTGCACCATGTCGCGCAGCGCGCCACCCGCCGGACCGTCGTAGTAGTCGCCCCGTCCCTCAACACCCACCGTCTCGCTCGCGGTGATCTGGACATGGTCGATGTACTGCCGGTTCCAAATCGGCTCGAAGATGGAATTCGCAAAGCGAACCACCATCAGATTCTGCACCAACTCTTTGCCGAGATAGTGATCGATCCGATAGACGGCCTCTTCGCGAAACACCTCACCGAGCGTTCGATTCAGCTGTACGGCAGATTTTGGGTCATGCCCAAACGGCTTTTCTACTACAATGCGCTGCCAAGCTACTCCCGATTGAGTTTTGTCGGGTTCGGGTGCGCTCGCCGTCACGAGGCCTGAACCACCGATGGCTCGAATAACGGGCTCGAAGAACTGAGGCGCCATCGCCAGGTAGAAGAGCAAATTCTTTCCGGTATTACGCTCTCTTTGCAGCACCGCGATGCGTGCTTTGAGCGTTTCCCACGCCGCAGACTCCGTGGCGTCCAGAGCCTGGTAGAACAAGCGCTCCGCGAAGGCGGCCCAACGCTCTTTGTCGTACGCGCTTTTGTCCGCGTCGTCCGCAAACGAAAACAGCCCGTCCCTAAATGCGTCGTCTGAAACCTGCGTGCGCGAAATCCCCAGCACCGCAAAGTTGGCGGGTGCTCCGTTGTTAGCCCAGAGCTGATAGAGCGCAGGGATCAGCTTTCGTTTCGTGAGGTCACCGGAGGCCCCGAATATGAGGATGAGACAATCTTCGGGGGGTCTGGATCCGTTGTACATGGCCCGAGTAGACCGAGAGGGTCCACGAACTGCAACCGTCAGCGTCTCGGCCTGCTTGCCTGCGCCCAAGAATCCAGCAGACTGGCGTCGGACAGTTCGGCTTCTATATTGAGGCTCACATAGGAAGGTGAGCAATGGCCTGGTGTGCCAAGGTTGTTTTCCCTGCCCGACGAGGACCTGTGATGACCACGACCGGATAGCCACTGGCCACCTCGACATTTACTTAAATATGGCGAATAAGACAATGGAACTACCAAAACGGCGGATGAAGAGCAGGCCATATAGCCGATGGCGAACTGAAGGCTGCTAATCAATCCCGGTCGCCCGCGTTGCGTACGCTCTTGCGATCACCTTTTGAGCGCTCGCGCTGGACAGGCTCGGCGTTCCGGGGGGCGGAGCCGCTCACAGGACGCTTGACAGCGGGTGGGGCTGAAGATTCTGAGGTGTGAGAAGAGTAGCTCAGCAGGGCCATCACCACGCCAAAAATTCCAAACGACAGAGTAATGGCAATTCCGATGAGCCAACGTCGGTCTTCTCGCTCAATCGCAGTGGAAGGTTCCTTATTGTCGATGCCCATATTAGCCGTGGATAGAACTGCAAAAGTACCCCCGTCAACCGCTCAATCGCGGGAGGCATGCGGCCAGGCTCATCAGAACAGAGCCTGGCCTGATCGTCGTCCTTCATCGCTAGGTCGAGGGAGCGGCCTTACGGTGCCGGCTGCGTCACGGTGCTCGCGTCCAAGGTGACGGCAGTCTGTGACAACAATCTCCCGTTCACGGTGGCTCCGGTGGCCAAGGTGATCTCGGTTTTCGAAAGCACGATCCCCTCAAGGTGTGCGCCCGTCCCAAGAGTCACGGCGCCGGCCGTCTGCCAGAAGATGTTCTTGGCCAATGCGCCGCCAGAAAGAACGACCTTAGCTCCGGATTCTTGAGTGATGCCTTCACCAATCTGGAAGATCCAGACATCATTCGGCCCACCCGCGAGTGTGATATTCGTCGAGATCAGGAGCCCGGTGCCCCACTTATAGAGCCCGGGCACCATCGTTAATCCGCTAATATCACCAGCCCCGTGCTCTGTAAAATCGGGAGTCGGTCGACCTGCCGCATCGGTGAATGCCGTCTCCATATTGCCGACCGCCGTGGTCAAGTTGGTGTCCGTGGGCGAGGTGTAGTCAGCGGCATATGCCATGCCGATGAGCTGGCTGGATGTCGAAAATGTACCGGGGCCGGCGAGCGTCAGCGAAAATCCGGTAATCATAGTCGAATCGATGGGGCTCACGCCAATATTGCCGGTCACCGCCGATGTGGTCACGGTACTGATCCCTGACTTGGCCAGAATCACGAAACCGCTGGCTGTTCCAAGATTCACCGCCTGAGGGCCGTTAGGCTGCGTGGACGCTCCGCCGCTGCCGCCTGTAGTGGCGGCGCTGCCACCGGTGCTGGATGCTTTCCCACCGCTCCCGCCCGTAGTGCTGGATGCATTCCCACCGCTCCCGCCTGGTGTCGCTGCTCCATCACCGCCCGAATCGCTGCAGGCTACGGCGAAGGAAATTAACAAAAAGGCGGCACCGCGCTGAATAAGATGAAGGCGAGAAAGTGTCATAGATACTGGATCCTTGTGGTTGCTGGTACGAGAAGATGGGCGTGTGGCGTCCAGCGTTGGTAAGCAACGACCGCGACGCGAGGAAGCTACGGCCCTTCTCCCTAAGCCTTTAGCCATGCAGGGTTCACGCCACCGCCAGTGGCCAATGCCTGCTGAGCAGGGCCCGTTCACAAACACCGGTTAAAACCCGACGCACTAATCGTTCGAGGCAAGCGACCGCTTCAAAACGCAAGTTCCGTACAGAGCGCGGCTGCGACACCTGCACCCTGCGGCGAATTGCTACGTGGCGGGACACGACGGGGGCGTATTGGTGCCGCACCCGGCTGGAAAGTCAGTTCCTCAGCCCGGGTTTCCAAGCCCGGAGCGCGCAGTGATAGCGGCCGGGCAAGCGACCTCTCGGTAGACGAGGTTGGGATTGTCCGCAAGGTTGAACCAACTCATGAACCAACTGCAGCCCGCCAAGAGTTCAGGCTTACCCGCGAACACGCTTTGACACTTCTGCTCGACGCAGGACCGATCCCCATTACATCCCGCCAAAAATCCACCGTACTGGGCACCGAGATCTGAAGTGCCCCATTGACTGGAACAAGCGTTGAATTCCCCCACGCCACCACCAGGTATCAGCAAATCGAATTGGTCGGCAGAAACCCCGCCATTATTAACAATCTGCACGATCATCGTCTTTCCGCTGAGCGAGACAACCCCTGGGCTATTGCCATGGCGCCCCGTCCCGGTGAACTGAAGCTGATAGCAGCGACCGCATTGGTAGTTGTTTCCGGAAGCTGCCGCATAACCGTAAGCTAACGTATCGCTGGCAGCCCAGGGCGCACCATCCCAGCACATGTAGGCGCCTCCGCCCTGGCAAGCGCTTTGCTGGGAGGTTGCGCCCAGGCTCTGATTCTGCATGCTGCAGCTCTTCATAGCCACCTTACTCGGAACGTTGTCACTCCAGCCACACGCCGGTTTGCAGCAATCCCAGTATCTCGATGCCCAGGCGGGCGTTCCGCCTTGAATCGGAGGAGGCTGAACTCCATCGTTTGAAACACCTCCCGTCGGTGTCGCTCCCCCGGAACCGTTCGCTCCCCCTTCGCAGACTCCACACGATGCCGCGCAAGCGCCATTCATCCACGGTTCACGGCACCAGTTGTATTCGACCGCGTGCGCGCAAGTGTCGCCGTTCGGCGGCGGAGTGTCCAAACAGGGCGCGCCGGCTATTCCGCCAGAACCGCTGCCGTTAACTGGCGCACCGCCGGACGGCGTCGGAGTGCTGATTCCGGTTGCCCCGCCACTTGTGCCGCTATTGGGGACGGAACCGCCCGCGGCGAGCGCAGGCGTAGGATTCACGGTGCCACCACTAGTGATAGACGACCTGGACCCGGTATTGGCTGTGCTGTGAGCACCTCCCGTAGTTGGGGCTGGGCTCGGTGTGAACGCCATAGGCCCGGGGGGGCTGACGTTCCCGGAGCTGCACGAGAGAGGCGCTAGGACTCCTCCCGCTAGAAGGATTGCAATCAACCGCTTCTCGATTTCCTGAGTCCGCATGCGCTCAGCAAATCACGTCGCACCGGAGTCAACCAGATGATGAATCATGTCGCAGTCTTCCACTCGAAAGCCAGGAAAATTGCGCTTCGAACGGCGCGACAGAGAGGCCGTGCCGACGCGGGATCGCTAATTGTCAGTGCACCGACGCGACCGCGATACTCGAGATCGCACTCGTCGTGACGCTCACTCCCGGATGAGATTCGGCAACGGTGCCCCGCCGCTGCTTGGTGCTAGCGGCACCAGCCAAGCCGTCGAAAAGCAGCCAATGGCACGGTCACGCCCGTAACGCAGACGGCCGTCTGGCGGTAGTTGCCCTGGGGATGGAAGCATTCCCACGGCGAGCCCGACTCGGCTCCTTGACGAAAATCACCTTCGCGGAGCTCCGCAAGGTACTCATCGGCAAGTTTTCTCGCCAAGGGCTCGTTCTCTTCAGCGATCGCAAAACATACCCAACCTGTCGGCGGGCTCCAATAGGCTCCGTTCTGATACTCATTTAACGGAATGGGCCCCACCGTGCGCTCCCAGGCGCTCTGGGCGCTGAAATCATCCGTCGTGAGAATATTTCGAACGCTGCCTCGCAACGCCAGGGTACCGTCCTGATACGCATCCGCTAAACTACTACAGATGGCCGCGCGAGCCTTGCCCTCGACCGCGCCGGAATAAACCGCGTACGCCGAGCCAAATACGTCTGGCTGCCCACTCAACCCCGTGCTCGCGCGCAAGAGCCCGCCCGAATGAGCCAGCACTTCTGGGAGCGAGCGGCCGATAGCCTTCGCAATCGCCGAGTACTTCGGATTTCCAGTCAATTCGGCCAGCTGACGAGCCGCCCGCTGACGCAGGACCGAGGCAAAGAGTAGCTCGCCGGTATGGACCACAGCATCCAAGAATCCGAAGCTCGTGCCCCGGTCGATCTCATCGCACCACACCAGCTCAGTATCCGGGCGCGAACGTGGAACCGCAAACGCCAGTTCCAGCCGCTCCGATAGAGGCAATCCAGCAATCACCTCGCTGAGAATCCCGCGCTCGCCCTTCTGCTGGCAGTACTCCCAAGCCATATCGACGAACAGGAAGTGATCATCCAAGCTCGGTAGCGTTCCCCAAGCGCTGCTCTGGACCTTGGCGTCCAAGGTGCCAGGAAAGAAGATTGCTTCACCGCCGAAAGTGACGTGATCGGCAATCGCTCCCTTTGGCACGAAGCTCCCCGCCGGCGTGCGCCAATCTTCCACCTGCTGAGTTTGTGCTGCGAGCAAGAGCGCGTGGCGCTGTTCCTCGAAGGTAATGAACCCGCTCGCCACGGACAACGCGTGATCACGAAGCCAGAACGCCGGATACGTGCAGCGTCCGCTTGGCTGAATTAGCGTCGCGCCCGTGGTGTTGGGTGTTGCACCGCCAACGCTCTGCCCAGACCTCACCCGTGATGCCTCCACTACGTCACGCGTCAGAACCGTCAGGAAGTTTGTCTGCATCGTATTAGTAGGTAGCGAACTTCTCGCAGGTGTTGAAGCAGGACATTTTGCACGACAATCGAACTGAAAGCGCGCCAGCACCGGCGGCACTTTAGACGCGTTACCCCACTTTATCGGCCCGAGCCCCCGGCCCCACCGGCTCCCCCCGTTGATCCTGATGGACTGGCGCATGTCGTCGTTTCCAGCCACGCGGCGCAGCTTGGCATCTCACCGACTTCGAAGTTCATCGACGAGCAGTAGCCGAGGTTATACAGGTACCAGACGAGTTGACCTGAATCCTGCTGATAGATGCGAACAGAATGGCCGCGCAGGTCGTCCCACTCTTCGTACTTGATAAGCGCGCACCCGCGTTGGAGGAAGGGTCCTCTTCCGATGTTCCCAATTGTTAGTTTGCAGGTTTCGTCGGCGAGCGTTCGACAGTCAGCTGAGCAGTAAGAGTCGAGCGTGATCTTGTTCGGCGAGCAGCCGCCCGTTTCCCCGGTTGGCCCAAGACCACCCGAACCAGCGGTGTTCACGGCTCCACCGTTGGCACCGTTCGGAGGTATGGCGGCTTCCTCACACGCTGGGACCGTCAGAAGTAGGACAAAGAGCAAAGCGGCATAATCAGGTCGAAGCATGACTTTGTGTTCCGAATAAGCTGCGATTGGCACAAAAGCGGCACAGAAAAAGCCTCCGACAGGGGGCTTCTGGATATCCGCAAGAAGCAAGCCAGGGGCAGCCAGGGTTCACCCTCCACTCGGCAAAGCTTCTCATAGAAAAGGCGCTGAACCGCCGGAGCTCAAACCCAACCGCGTTATGCCAATCGAAAGAGGCGTTCTCCTGCATTGGGCACGAGCAGCACCCCCTCACCCTCCCTGGACTCGTAATCGGCGGGGCGGATGCTGCGAAAGTCTCGATACCCGAGGTTCAGCTCTCGGCACCTTTCCCGACTGATTCCGGTCGCGAGTGTGACCTGGGCGCGCGCCACCTCCACGCCAGCTTCGTACGTTCCCTGCCCATAAACGTGGGTTGAGTGCGCCAGCACGCCCCAAGGCAGATGTGAGAAACGCTCCCACTGTTTCAGGAAGTAGTCGCGGCAATGGTAGCCGATTTGTTGGAGCACGTTGCCGTGTGTGCTCGAAACCTCGTGAATATGCGGCGCGTAAATGATCAATTCGCCCCCATCTGCCAGCACAGGTTCCAGCTTGTACATACATTTCCCGCCTACCCAAAGTTCGTCATACATCGTCGGGGCCACCGATAGGATAGTCTTAAACGCACAAGTCTTGGTGACAATGTGAACCTGACTCGAGAGGTCGCTCGCTTGGTCCCAGGCTGCTTCCGGGCTCCCGAAAAAGATGCCCGCCCAACGCGGGCCGTCGACGACTAGGCAAAAACAACTCCTCGGGGTCGGAAGCATAGCGGCGGCGCGGTCCACGACTCTGCGCACCGGGGTCCACTTGTTGCCGATGGTTTTTGCATTCGTGTTCACGGCACCCAGCCAATGGAAAAAATTGAGCACCTCTGGGCCACCAATCCCAGGAAAAAGGTACTTGTTCCCCCCGGAAAACCCAACCACCTCGTGTGGGAAAACGGGACCTACGAGGATGAGTTCGTCGTAATTGAGCGCTGCTCGGTGAATGCTCACCGGCACTTCCATTTCGAAGAGCCCTTCAGAGAGAGCGAGCACTTCCTTCTTGTCGATGGTCCCTAGGTGAGCAAGCTCGCGACGTTCGTCCCAGGTATGGTTCAAGAAGTTCACCCCGCTGTAGATCGAATAGCGTTCCGTCAGGGTGACCTCGAGGCGCGCACACATTGCTAGTTCAGACATCGGCGGATGGGTGCCGAGTGCGAACATCACATCGAGCGCACTCGTGACACCTGCGAGCTCCGCGTGCAGGAGTTTAAATAGGGTTCCAATGGGTGCAGTACGGGTGTTGTCAGGCACTATCAAGAGCACCCGTTTGCCTCGATACTTCTCGGAGAGAGCTAGTGCGCGAACGAAGTTCTCCACTTCGTCCTGCGTCAGGGTCTCCAGGGGTTGAGCGGTCAGCGCTTGAATCGGCGTCATCGCCAAACCTACCATGTTTGGGCTTCAAACCATCTCAGGCAACGGCCCCTGAGCCCGGATGTTCGGTCCCAGGCCATCTTCATGCACTCCGAAGCCAGTGTCCGGCACTCCGAAGCCAACTCCTAGCGCAGAATAAACGTCCATGAGTGCTCGTTCCTCGGCTGCGGGGTATCGCAGATAGCGCCCATCCAGCTTCAATCCGCCGGCCTTGCCGACGAGAAAGAGCGGCCAGTGGTCGTGGCCAGAATGGTGCGATTCCCCATTGTCGCTCGACAGCATTGCCACGCAATTGTCGGCGAGCGTACCGCTGCCAGAGGGCAGAGCCTGAAGGGCTTGAAGCGTCTGAACTACCATTCCGCCCATCCACTGGTAGGTCTTAGTAATGACTGGGCCGTAGACCGGTGCCTCTAAGTGCCCGACGTCAGCCAGGCTAGTTTTCTCCGTATTTTCGAGAGGTGTGCCCACCAATAGCTTGTGGAGATCGGGTCCGTAGTGGTGAGAGTCGCTGCAGCCGATATCGACGCCCATCACATTCGTCATGCCGCAGGTAATCGCAATGCTGGCGAGCGCGTTGAGCGACTCCAGCACATCGACCGGATCCCCGGATGGGCCCAATGTGGGCGCTGTGCCACCGGAACAGCTGAGGGAGCCAATTGCCGCCAGACTCTTCTCGTAGTCCTCAAGCGTCTTTAAGTAGTTAGCCAGCTTCTGCTTTTCCTCCCCAGCAAACGAGCCCTCTAGCCTAGCGATGTCATAGCGCAACCCATCGAACAACAAGCGATTTTTCACCGACGGCGTTCCCACACCCCCTGCCTGGGCCATCGCGTCGCCGAACAGATCCTTGAAGAGCAGCACGGGATTCTGAAAAGCAGCCACTGATTTGCCAGGGCCCTCGGCAAACATGTTGTCCTTCATGTCTTTGTCGCCGAAACTTGAGATGCCAATCAGAACGGAGCGGCGAGGTGTGTCCGCACTGATCGTCTTGGCCAGGTGCTGATCATAGGTGATCCCCCCGGGAATAAGGTGATCCGGGTCCAAGCCAGGCACACAGTTGAGCGCCATGTATCCAAGACCGTGACCGCCGTCTTCCGCCTTGCGGGGGTGTGCGAAGAGCCCCTCTAGCATGAGGACCTGATTGCGAAAGGGTTCGAACGGTTGAAACGCCGGCGGCAGTTTGTAGTTGGCGGAGCTGATAAGGCTAGTATTCTTCGCCAAATCTACTTCTTGCTGACCCTCCACCTTGGTGAGATCCTCGGCGAACTCCGGAGGCGTGAACACCCAGTACGGGTTGATTCCGTTGCACGCGAACCAAAACATCGCGATCTTGCGTTGGGTAGCCTGTCCTTGGGCCTCGCTCACCAGGTTCTTTGCGAGCGGAGCGAGTAGACCAGCACCCATGCCAAGCCCCAGCTTTTGAACGAACGATCTCCGACTAAACGAGACAGCGCTACGAGAGAAACTCACCATGTTAAACTCCTCAATGACTGCGATTCAGGAACGAGTCGGATGCGACTAACGTTGAAATGAACTCGATGTAGCTGCCGCCGACGCTATAGGCGTCCTGGGCTTTTTTGAGACTACAGCCATCGAACGCATTTTCCGTCCGACCCGTGAAGTAGCGAAACCCGTTGCGCATCACGCACTCTTCGATGCGCTTGGTTGGAGCAATCAATGTCGAGAGCTCAACCGCATCTTTGAATGCGACGCTGGCATCTTCCACGCCCACCAACGCTCCACTCGCATCTAGGGTCTTGCCCTTGTCTACGGTGCGGTAGGCACCCACGGTATCGTAGATCTCGAATGCCAGGCCGGAAGGATCCAGCAGTTCGTGGCACGGCCGGCAGCTCGCGTTCGGTTCAGCGTGCACGGCCAAGCGCTCACGCATAGTAAGCTCGGTCGTGTCCCCTAGCGGGGGTACGCCTTCGATCGGAACGGCTGGCACTTCACGGCAAAGGATCTGCTCGTTCATGAACAAGCCGCGCCGAACCGGCAGCGTTTCGTCTCGGCCAGCGAGAGCCCCTAACCAAGCAGGATGGGTCAAGAAACCCGCGCGCTGACCCGCCGGGCTCTGACCCTTGGCGGGGGGAGCCCCGTCTGCTGGTCCTCCGCTCAACCCGAACAGTGCCGCAGAGCTACAATCAAAAACTTCCGTGGAGCTCGTGAAGAGCGCGTTGATAAAACCGCTCTCGGCGTTGCTCGCGTAGATATCGCCCACCAGCGCTTCTGCTTGAGCCACCAGACTCCGCTTGTTGTAGTGGCAAGCGGCGGGGCTACCTGACTCGATCAAGTCGGCCGTCTTGGGAACTCCCAGGAGATCGCGAAGGCGGAAGTACTCCGTGACGAAGTGGGTGGCTCCCGGAGCGACCCCGGATCGCAGCAAGCGAGCAGCCTGACTTTTGATCTGTTCAATGGAACCGAGCTCATTCGCGCTTGCGGCATTCCAGAGCTCCACATCAGGAGGGCCTGCGGTAACAGCGTACGCTAGGGAGCTCGCCACTTCGAAGGCCGTCAAGCGGCTCGTCCCCAGCATGATTTCTTTGCCGATCTCGGGCTGAAACAGAAACTGCGGCGCTAGCAACATCGACCTGAAGGCAAGCGCAAGTGCTCCATCAGGCCCCAGCATTGCTTCATCTTGGAGGACAAATCCCCCGTAGTGAGCGATTTCGGCGTCGGTCAGTGGGCGGCGAAACAGAATTGCCCCCCTTTCTTGGATCAGCGCCTGCGCACAGGCCGGCATGCCGGGCCCTGAACTATCCGTAGCCCAACACGAGCTCCCCCTCAGTGCCGCCACCAGCTTGCTCGCCGTGGCCTCTGTGCTGGAAATGCTAGCTCGAAATTCGGAATCCGTGATCGTAGTTAACCCGGACTCCGTACTGTATCTACCCGCCGAAGGCATGAGCGGCACGGTGAGGTCTGTAGGTAGTGTGGGAATCGAACCCGTGCGGGCGCGCCGACCACTGAAGAGAGTGGCAATTGTGTTCTCATACTGCCGCGGGCTGAGCCGCCAGAGGCGCCGACTCGGAGGCACGGCAACTGTGGCGTCGCAGTTGAAGCCGCCGAACGGATCCTGAACCACAGGAACGGGAGGTGTGTTCGGTGCTGGACCACCTGTGCTCGTCCCGGTAGGCGGCGTGCTGCTGCTACCTGGAGGCATTGCGAAGCCACCCGGTCCCGCTGTGCCTGCACTCCGGGAGCTCACCTCGGTCGAGCACCCGAGCGTCAGTGCCAAGGGTAGTGTCAGAAAAATAGAGCGCATGTGCAGCCTTTGCTTAGCTTTAGATCAGCTGAATTAGCCGTCAATTCGTCTTTCTAGTTTGTACGCTCCGATCTTGGAGTCGTCAAGGAATAGCTGCATATACCGTGTTTAACTGGGATTTCTAGCTACCTACGACGAGAACTCACTTCCTCTCCCAGCAGATACTTCCAAGCCCAATGCATGATTCTAAACTATTAGAATATACAATTTATTCGAATGAGGCGTGCTGGGATTGGCGTCTGGTTACCTTCAGCAAGCCCACGCCATCTCCAGTGCTTGCCGCCAGAAGTTCTTGTGAACGCTGCTACCGCGATTTCAAAGCCTGCACCTCGAACTCGGTAAAGCCAGCTGGGGCTGCACGGACCTCACTCTGGGTGGCTGCGCCGACGCCCGACACTCGGCTCGTGATTCAGGGTGTTCGAGGCCTCACCCTCGCAGGCTTCCGGGTGCGAGGCGACACCAGCGCCAAAGACTGTCATATCCGGGAGTGCCGATGAAATCCTCTCGAACTACCCTGCGCCAGATCGCCGAGCACTGCGGCCTCTCCATCCGAACAGTGAGCGAAATCCTGAGTGGCAAGGATGCCCTGTATCGCCCTGGAACACGTGACCAGGTTCGCAGCGCGGCATTAGCCCTCGATTATCGCCCCAACGGCTACGCGCGAGCTATCAAGGCCGGTAAGTTTGGAGCCGTTGCCTTGGTATCGCCCTACGGAGCTGCCTATGAGCACATACCGGAGAACGCTCTAGTTCAGATGGCTCAGACCTTCGGCGAGGCTGGCGTGCACCTGGTGTTCAGTCTGCTCGACGCTGCCCAGCTCACCTCAGCAGAAACGCTCCCTCGTGTGCTCGGAGAACTAATGGTGGATGGGCTCATCATCAATTGGCACGATGCTCCACCCGCCGAATTGCTGACGCTCATTGGTCGGTTGGGAACGCCGGCTGTCTGGTTCAATCACGATCTGGCGCATGATGCCGTTCGCCCCGATGATTTCCGGGCCGCCGAAGAGGCGACCCAGCGCTTACTCACGCTTGGACACCGTAACATCGCCTACATCGACTACCCCTATCTCACGCTGACACAACGCCACGTGAGTCGGGATCTGCGTCTTCAAGGGTATGAGCGAGCGATGCGACAAGCAGGCCTCAATCCACGGCTCATCAGCACGCTAGTTGCCTCCGATCCCTCCGAAGAGGGCAGAAGGCAATTTACCGCGGCTTGGTTGAAAGCTCCCGAACGCCCCAGCGCCATCCTCTCGGCCCGCCCCAATGATGCCGCCATGGCTCTGTTTGTAGCGCACGGACTGGGCCTCAAATGTCCCGAAGATCTGGCGGCGGTTGCGTTCGCTGAAGCACCGGTTCATGCAGGCTACCTGTTCGATACGATTGTCCCCCTTTCCGGAAACGTCGGAGCAGCTGCCGCGAGTATGCTGTTGCGCAAGCTGGCCTCGCCCAAGGAGATACAACCGACGGAGTTGACTCCCTGCGAGTATCTCGTCGGCGAAACGGTGGACACTCCAAACCAGAGGCGCTGTTAGCTGGGTCTTCGGTACTGCATCGGTGTCTCTCTCTCTTGCCTTCGCATTTCGGCGCCGGACCTCGGATGGCTCTAGCCTTCAGCCTCTGTCTCGTCGTCACCCTCGGCGTCGTCGCCATCGTCGTCGTCATCGTCCTTCTCGTGCAGCTCTTCCTCAAGGTCTTGCACATTCGGCTCCTTCACTTCTTGAGCCGCCAAGCCGAGGGCTGCGCGTTCTCGATCGCGCTGGGCGCGTTGGCTTTGGAGACGCTGCATCACCTGAGGCTTGGTCGCCATGATGATCGCCATGGTGCGACCCTCCATCGTGGGAGGCTGCTCAATCAGCGCGATATCGACCAGATTGGTGAGGAAATAATCAAGCTTCTCGCGCGCTTTTTGCGGGTGAGTGATCTCTCGGCCGCGAAAACGGCAAGTGACTTTCACCTTGTTGCCGGTTTCGAGGAAGCGTCGTGAAGCACGCACTTTGACCTCGAGATCGTGATCGTCCGTCTTGGGGCGGAGTTTGATCTCCTTCACTTCGACAATCGTTTGCTTGCGCTTGGCCTCTGCCAATTTCTTCTTTTCCTCGTACTTGTATTTGCCAAAGTCGAGGATCTTGCACACTGGCGGTACAGCTTTGGGATTCACCTCCACCAGATCGAGGCCGACACGCTGGGCGCGCTGAAGTGCCTGATCGGTGGGCAACACGCCGAGATTTTCCCCGCCCTCGCCGACGACGCGGACTTCCGGGACACGAATTCTGTGGTTAACCCGAATCTGTGGTCCACGGGTATCCCGCGGGAAACGTCGTTTCATTGCCATGTGCGTCTGTCCATATTCCTCATAGGGGTCGTTTTTCTGGTTGAAATGCTAGCTCGCTTCATCGAGCTTGGGCGGCTTAGATTCGGCTAAGAGTCGTTCGGCAAAAGCTTCAACTGAAAGCGTGCCGAGCTCGCCAGCATCGCGTGATCGGGGTGTCACGGTGCCATTCAGAGCCTCGTCATCGCCTATCACTGCGATGTAGGGCACGCGCAGCATGCGGGCCGCACGTATCTTGGCGCCCAGCTTATCCTGCCCCGAATCGACGCTGATGCGCAGGCCGCGGGAAGCGAGCTCGTTTCGCACCTTGTCTGCGTATTCCGCCTGCCGCTCGCTTACAGTAACGATCGCCGCTTGCTCGGGAGCAAGCCACACCGGGAATTTCCCCGCAGTGTGCTCAATGTACATCCCATAGAAACGCTCAATGGAGCCCAGAATGGCTCGATGTAGCATCACCGGGCGATGTGTCAGGCCATCGTTGCCCACGTATTCCAACTCAAAGCGAGTGGGCAGCGCGTAATCCACCTGGATGGTGCCAAGCTGCCAGCTTCGCCCGAGGGCATCGGTGACGTGAAATTCAAGCTTAGGCCCGTAGAAAGCGCCTTCGCCGGGCAGCCGCTCAAACTTGAGATTGGATTCAAGCAGCACCTTCTCAAGCACCGCCTCGGCGTGATCCCACTGCTCATCGGTGCCCACGCGTTTTTCGGGGCGCAGCGCTAGCTTCACCGCAACGTCGACAAACCCGAATGCGCGGTAAACCTCAAACAGCAAGCGATTGAATTGCAAGAGCTCGCCGTACATCTGCTCGGGCGTGCAGAAAATATGGGCATCGTCTTGGCAGAAGCTGCGCACGCGGGCCAAGCCGTGCAACACGCCGCCTCGTTCGTAGCGATGGAGGCGTCCGAAATCTGCAATCCGCCAGGGTAGCTCGCGGTAGCTGCGGCGGCGTTGCCCAAAAATCAAACAGTGGCTCGGGCAATTCATGGGCTTTTGGCCCAAGTGGCAGAGTGCCGGGTGCTCGTGGAGCGACCCCGAGCCGTGATCGTGCGGCTCATCAAGGGAATCCGCAGTTACCGGCAAATACATGTTCTCGCGGTAATTTTCGAGATGGCCGCTCGTCTTGAACAGCCGCTGATCAAAAATCTGAGGCGTTACGACTATCAGGAAGTCATCACGCCTCAGATTTTTGATC
>CAZSUA010000044.1:0-18119 GCA_964609655.1 uncultured Polyangiaceae bacterium
CCACCACTCATGGCACCGCCCGCTGACGTACCCCCCGCTGACGTACCCCCGAGCGCCACGCCCACACCACCACTGGGTCCGGAACCACCGGAGGTTAACATACCTCCGACATTGCTTGAGCCGCCCACGCTGCTTGAGCCGCCGGCGCCGCTTGAACACTGACAAGCCCCATAACTCTTGCCGTCGGTGGCGCAGATCTGCACGCCTTTGTTGCCACTCAGGCAATCACAAGCAATCTGCTGTCCTGCAGCGCACGCCTGCCCAGGTGGGCTGCTCTTTTCACTGCAAGCCCCCGCGAATCCTGCAAGTGTTGTCAGAGCTGCCCCAAGAGTAAGGAGCTTCGGAAACGTTCGAAACAACGGAATCATGGTGTCGAATTAGCCCATACTCCCCAAACTGTCGACTCGAGCCGGTTTCCCGGTATTTGTAGCCGCATCGACCGGATAGCGGCGCCCGGAACCGCTGCTCCCCTCGCCGTCAGCGCGGCACGCAGCGTGCGCATCTTCCAAGAAGCTCGGCGCCGAGCTGGTGGCACGAACCGAAGCGCCTCGATTGTTGCATCCGCCCAGGTCCGCGCAAGCTCGACCTTTATTCACCGCGCGTTGTTGGCTGGGCGACAAGCTCAAGCAACGACACCGTCTTGGCGGTTATCGATTGCGTATCCTGCGTCGTCTCCGTGCCGCCTTGATCTGCCAAACCCTACCCCGTCTGAAACAGCTTATTATAATAAGTCTGAATCTTCTCGTTGTTCACGTAAGCCCAGAAGGCGCTCACCCCGAGCCACATCGCCAAGCCATTCAGATCCCGGAACATCGGCGGCATGTAGCGCGGAACTGCGACGACACCCTCGTGGGCGCGCGCGGCCAAGATGGGAATATCTTCGAGCGCCACTTTGCCTGCAAAAAGCCAACGAATTAAGTCAGGCCGCCCCCCCGTGATCGCACTTCTCAAGAAGTTGAAGTTACTGACCAACCCTTTCACGTAGGAAACATCCTTGGTGAAGGGCGCGCCGCCATCCACAACGCCGCCGCGAAAGACGCGTTGCGTGCTCCAATAGCAGACGGCTTCGTCGTAGCCTTCCGTGCGAAACCACTCAAAAACATCGTAGAACGACGCCCCATCTTCGGCTTTGTCCACCGCCAGCGAGCGATCGTTCAAGCGGCGCGCGCGCCTCGGATGGCTGCACAGCGTTAACACTTCGGTGAGCGTGGCCAAGCCTTCTTGCGTCGCGGCAACGCGGGGCGGACCCACTGCAAGCCAACGCGCCACGGGCTGGCGCTGACCATTCACACTCGTGGCGACATGCACCCAGCCCTCGTGCACCTCCAGGATCTTGACGTCACGTTCACTGAAGCGTGCATCACTCCGCACCTTGATATAATCAGAACCGGCAGCCGCGTCGGCAACGATGCCGTCGTCCAAAATCACGCGCACCGAGACATCATCAAAAACCTCAGCCAGCCTCAGTTTCAAAATCTCTACCGCTTGCTCTGCTGAGAGCGACTGCTCCGGTATTGGCCCCAGCACCCGATCATCAAGCTGCGTGAGCAGTTGATACATGCGCTGCGCCACCTCGCGCACCGCCGTCGTCCCATCCTGCAACAGATCCTTCGGTGAACCGTATAGCTCGCGGCTCAAAGTGTAGAAGCGAGGTGTGCCGCGGCAGCGCAGCATCTCAAGCACTCCGATGTATTGCTCGGCTGTGTGCAACAGGATGCGGCCGATGGCATCGTCCCCAAGATCGCGCTGGACATCAGCTGCGATCTCAGAAAACTCGCGTTCCTTCGCCTTCACGTCGAAGCCTTGATTCAGCGTGGCGTAGTAGCTCTGGTCTAAAACCGGCAATTCTCGAAAATGCGACAGCCGAAAATTTTCGAACGTATCTGCTGGCCACTTGACAGCGTTCAGGACGCGAATCGGGCGCTGCGCGTCCACAATGCGCTGGGCCAGCGAAGCTACGGACTCTTTGTAAGAGCGCCAGGGTCGCGTCGGGACCGCTTCATTCAGCATAGCCGCATGTTAGCGCAGCTTGATGCAGCGTGAACCGTGAGCTCGACGGCGAAGGCCCATTTTTGCTTAGGCATCCACTGGAAAAACGGCTAAACGGCTCGCGATGTCGTCTTCAGTAAGCGCGCCCAAAGTCCCCAACGTGCTCGCCACCCGCTACGCCAGTTCAGCAATGGCTGAGCTTTGGTCGCAAGAGAGCAAGATTGTCCTCGAACGAAAACTCTGGGTAGCCGTCCTGAAAAGCCAGCGAAACCTTGGCATTCCTCTGCCAGAAGGCGTTATCGAAAGCTACGAGCGCGTTCTTCAGCACGTCGATCTTGAATCGATTCGCAACCGCGAGAAGGTCACGCGCCACGACGTGAAGGCCCGCATTGAGGAATTCTCGGCACTCGCCGGGCACGAGCACATTCACAAAGGGCTCACCTCCCGCGATCTCACCGAAAACGTAGAGCAAATGCAAATTCGCGCAGGGCTTTCATTGCTCCGTGAACGCACTATTGCTGCCTTGATCCGGCTCGCCAAGCTTGCGCTCGAACATCAAAGCCTGGTGCTCACAGGACGGAGCCATAACGTGCCCGCCCAGGCGACAACACTCGGTAAACGCTTCGCGAATTTTGGGCAAGAGCTATTGTTGGGCCTTCGGCATCTCGAAAGTATTCTTGAACGCTACCCGCTCCGGGGCATCAAGGGGCCGGTTGGAACCCAGCAGGACATGCTCGATCTTTTTGGCGGCGATGCGAGCAAGCTCGACGAGCTGGAGCGAACGATCGCCGGGCACCTTGGCTTTCAACAAGTGCTCAACAACGTAGGCCAGGTGTACCCACGCTCTCTCGATCTAGAAGTGGTGTCCGGCCTCCTACAACTCTGTTCAGGGCCCGCCAACTTCGCGAAAACGCTGCGCTTGATGGCGGGGCAAGAGCTGGCCACTGAAGGCTTTCAGCCAGGGCAAGTGGGCTCTTCGGCGATGCCACACAAGATGAATTCTCGATCGTGCGAGCGCATTTCTGGCTTTGTCGCCATTTTGAGCGGGCACGTCACGATGGCGTCTGCACTCGTGGGCGATCAGTGGAATGAGGGCGACGTCAGCTGTTCCGTCGTGCGGCGCGTGATGTTGCCCGATGCTTTTTTTGCCTGCGATGGTTTGTTTGAAACGTTCATCACCGTGTTGGACGAGTTTGGGGTCTATCCGAAAGTTGTGGAGGTGGAGCTCTCGCGGTACTTGCCGTTCCTAGCCACGACCAAAGTCTTGATGGCGGCTGTCTCGGCGGGCGTCGGGCGAGAAACAGCGCACGAGGCCATCAAAGAGCACGCGGTGGCCGTCGCGCTCGGAATGCGTGAAAAGGCCACGAAGCAAAACGATTTGCTGGAGCGTCTCGCCAACGATCCACGCCTCCCGCTCTCGCTGCCGGCGCTGCAAGCCCTGCTCGCGGCTCCCCTTGGTTTCGTGGGCGCCGCGCAAGCCCAGGTGGCTGCGTTTGTCTCTGAAGTCGAAAAGCTTGCAGCTCAACATCCCGAGCTCGCCGGATACGCGCCGCGCGCGCTGCTCTAGCACGCACTTGGACACTGAACTGTTAACCTGCGATGTCAACACTCTCTCCCTGGTATCTTCTGGTAGGCAGCTACACGCGACCTGACGCCAACGATGGGCTTTCAGCCTACGAAGTCCTCGAACCGAGCGGTGAGCTCGAGCTCGTATGCCAAACACCGGCGGAAGACAGCACCTATCTCGCCGTCCACCCTCAAAAACCGCTGGTTTACGTGACGAATGAACTTCGCACGTTCCAAGACGAACCCGGAGCTGCCGTTTCAAGCTACCGCTTCAACGAGACTCTCCGTTCCTGGGAGCTGCTCGGACAGCAACCCACCGGGAATTCGCTGGCCTGCCACGTTAGCCTCGATCCCCAAGCTCGCTATGCCGTCGTTTCAAACTACGGCGAAGGCAGCGTGGCCGTGTTCCCGATCGAGGCTCAAGGTCAGTTGGGGCCGCGCACGGATCTGGTGCACCACGCCGGTAAGCTGGGCCCCCACCCCACGCGTCAGGTAACTCCGCATGCTCATTGTGCGCTCTTCGTGGGCAGCACCGGTCGCGTGTTGGTTTCAGACTTGGGGCTCGATTGTATCATCAGCTACGACCTCGATTTCACCAACGGCAAGCTGCGCGAAGTGGCGCGTTCTCCCCTGCCAGCTGGCACTGGCCCTCGTCATCTTTGTGTTCACCCGGAAGGTGGTTGGCTGTACAGCGTGAATGAGCTCACCTGTGAGGTGACGTTATATCGGAACACGGGGAACGGAGTCTCCGTGGCCGAGTCTTGGTCGCTCTCAGTCAACGAAGGCGACGACGCTGTTCGTGCCGCGGACATTCAGCTTCATCCGAACGGTCGCTTCCTGTACGCGAGCAATCGCGGCCGAAACACACTGACCACGTTCGCCATCGATCCGGAATCGGGCCGCCTCACCTGCATCGAAACGATCGCTTCGGGCGGTGCCATGCCGCGAAGCTTCGCCATCCATCCGAGCGGGCGTTATCTGTACGTTGCCAACCTGCAGAGCCACAACATCTCCCAATTTTGGATTGACCCGAGCAGCGGACAATTGGCCCCCACAGGCTATTCCATGCCCTACGGTCGCCCAGCCTGCCTCAAATTTACTCGCCTCACGCTTGCCGTCCCGAGCTGACTGTCGAAACGCCGCCGAGTGCACTAAACCATCGGAATGGTCACTCGACGATCCATTCTCGGCGGAGCAGCCCTCACCGCCCCCGCCGCAGCACTCCTTCTCCGTCCCTCCAACTCGGCAGCCCAAGCCCGCACCTGGGAGGCTACCTATAGCGGAGGCTCTAACGGGCCCGTCCGCGCTCCTGGAGTTCCCAGCAAGGATTATCAACCCGTCACGACTCCGAACGGCTCCACTTTGCCTTTTACGCTGAAGGACGGAGTGAAAATCTACCATCTGATAGCTGAAGAGGTGGAACATGAGTTCGCACCGGGGCTCAAGGCGTATTGCTGGGGTTACAACGGAAGCGTTCCTGGCCCAACGCTAGAAGCTGTCGAAGGTGATCGCGTTCGCGTGTATGTCACCAATAGGCTCAAGGCACCGACTACAGTCCACTGGCATGGCGTCTTCTTGCCCAATGGTATGGACGGCGTGGGTGGCCTCAATCAGCTAAGCATCGCGCCCGGCGAGACCTTCAAATACGAATGGACGTTTCGCCAACACGGGACCTTCATGTATCACTCGCACCACGATGAGATGACCCAAATGGCGATGGGCATGAGCGGCATGTTGATCGTGCATCCACGCCGAACAGCGGCCGACGCCGTGGTGCAGCGTGATTTTGCCCTCCTGCTCGGAACCTGGAAAATCAAGCCAGGAACGAGGCGGCCCGATCCCAATGAGATGACGGATTTCAACGTGCTCACGCTGAATGCTCGCTCTTTTCCGGGCACCGCTCCGCTCGTTTGCAAAAAAGGCGACCGGGTAAGAATCCGCATTGGCAACCTGAGCGCGATGGATCACCATCCGATCCACCTGCATGGCTACTACTTCAAAACGACAGCCACCGACGGCGGCATGATCCCAGCTTCGGCGCAGGTCCCGGAGACAACGGTGCTGGTGCCCACGGGCTCGACTCGCACCATCGAGTTCATCGCGGATGCCGTGGGGGATTGGGCTATGCACTGCCACATGACCCATCATGTGATGAACCAAATGGGGCATGGCGTTGCGAATATGATCGGCGCCGATGCTCGCCTCATCGACAAGGCTGTGGCCCCTCGCCTCTCTGGCTACATGACGATGGGTACGAATGGCATGGGCGATATGGGAGGGATGATGATGCCCGGTCCCAAGAACAGTATCGCCATGCAGGGCGGCAAGGGTGCTTTCGGAGAAATCACGATGGGCGGCATGTTCACCATCTTGAAAGTGCGTGAAAACCTGACAAATGACGACGATCCGGGCTGGTATCTGCCACCGCCGGGAACGCAGGCTAAACTTGCAACGAGCGACGAACTCGCACAAGACGGAGTGAAGCTGTGAGGCTCCGATTGTATGCAACAAGTGGGCTGAGCGTACTGCTTCTGAGCACAGGCTGTGTCTCTGAACGCCACGGCTACCGGGCTGTGCAGGACGCACTTCGTGAGCGGGTTGGCACGGGAGTGGAATGGAGAAGAATCGATACCGACGCAAAGCACGACGAAAAAGTGCAAGCTCTGCTCAAGGCTCCGCTGACGCCAACGAGCGCCGTGCAGCTCAGCCTACTCACGAACTTTGACGTTCAAGCCAAGTTAGAAACATTGCGTGCGGCGCAAGCCAAACTGATGCAAAGCACCACGCCAGAAAACCCAGAACTCGAGGGCTCTCTGGGTTTTCGACGTAGGTCACCGACGAACGTTGAGCTGAGCGCCACCCTGGAGCTCACGAACCTCTTGTTCCTGCCAAGCGCCTACCGCGCCGCAGAAGCCGATTTTGACGCCGAAAGCCTCGCTGTTGCCGGCGAATTGGTGGATTTTGTGTTTCAAACCAAGCGCGCATTCGCACGCGCCCAAGCCGCGGCCCGGGATGCCGAGCTTTTACAGGAGATCGTGCTGGGCGAACGAGCGCAGGTGGAGTCCGCCCGGGCACTCCATACCGCAGGCAATCTCAATGATCTGGATCTGCTGACCTTTGAAGCCGCAACGCGCGAAGCCGAAGTGAGTTTGGATTTGGCGCGCCAAAATGCTTTGAGCCTGCGCGAGGCCTTGACCGTACAACTGGGGCTCTGGGGTCGAGACGTGAATTATCGAATGGCACCCGCTTCAGAACCGGAGGCAGAGCGCCCGAGTGTCGACCATCTCGTGACCCGAGCGTTTGATCGCAGCCTCGACCTACGGTTGGCCAAACTGCGCATTCTCGGCGCCAGCCAGGGCTTGGATGTCACCCGCGCACGCGGCATCGTGCCGAAGCTCCACGGGGGCGTGAAAGCGGAGCGCGAGGACAACCTATGGCGAGCAGGGCCGATGCTGAAGCTAGAATTGCCCATTTTCGACCACGGGCAAGCGGAGACTGCGGTCAAGGAGAGCGAGCTCTACCAGCAACAGCGTGCCTACCAAAGCCTAGGCGTGAAGCTGCGCTCGAATGCTCGCGCGATCGGCACGCGCTTCCTGTCTGCCAGAACAACACTGACCCGTTACGATCAAGATCTTCTGCCGATGCGCAAGAAGATCTTGGAAGAAACTCTGCTTCATTACAACGTGATGGGCGTCGATGTCTTCCAACTGTTGGCCGCAAAGTCATCGGAAACGAAAGCCGCGCAGGCCCGCTCCGAAGCACTGGCCAACTACGAGCTCGCGCGGATCGACGTCGAACAGCTGCTTGCGGGCCGCCTCCCGCCCAGCTCACAGCTTCACGATTAACACCACGTTCCTGTCGCGAGAGCTAGCCAAACGGGCTCACCGCATCAAACCTCAAAGATCTGCCAGTTCAAAGCCGAAAGCAAGACCGGCGGCGGACAGCCGCTCATCGTAGCTGGCTATCACCACGCGCTGGCCATGGGCACGGAGAAAATCTGCGGTTGCCAAATGAAGCGCATCCAGTGTTCGAACGTTCACCGGAAACGGCTCCAGTGCTCGCTGCAAAACTAGCGGCGTCATTTCAACGAATGCTATACGCGAGAGCAGCTCTCGTGCCAGATCCCCGTGTGTGCGGGTGAGCGAACGAGCATGCAGGCGCACCCACAACTCGTATTCGAGCAACCGGCTCGACACGAGCGGAGACCCCCAAAGGGTATCCGGAGGGACGCGATCCTCGCTCAGAAGGTGTGCGAGCGCTACGGACGTGTCCAGATAGATCAACGTTCGCCTCGATCTTTGGACAACTCCTCCAGCAGCTTCGCTGATCGAGCAACTGGCAAGCGCCGTGGTGGCTCGCTCGTGGGGTTGCTTGCAGGCGTTAACCAACCTTGCCTTGTAAGCTCAGCCAACAACGCGTCAGGAAGCCTATCGCTTCGACCAGCAGCCGGAGGACCCAGCTCAGCCACCACCCGGTCCCTATCTGTCACGAGCACGCGTTCGCCCCCCGCGGCTAACCGAACATAGGCAGAGGTTGAGCATCCCCAAGTGCCCCCAAACTTGTCCGTGACCTCTATCTAAAAGTCGAACTCAAGATAGTAAGCATGCTTACTATCTTCCAACGCTCAGCGGGCACGCCTGCAGGATGAAACCCGCCGAGGCAGCCCCGAACGACGGAACCATTGAGAATCCAGGAATGAACGCGCAAAGACCGTGAGCGTGCTGCCCTTGGCCGAAAAACACCAAGCTTAAGTCCGACGTACACATTGGCAATTTGCGGTCCGTGAATCACCCTGCTGGTAACTGAAAACGTGCGGCTGTCGCCCGTTCACTTGTGAGCATTCAACGCTCAAAAAGGACGTTTCTGTGCACCTTATTCGGATCGAATGGATCGCTTTGGTTGGCGTTATCGGTTGCAGCACGAGCCCGGACCGCTCTGCGCAGGTTCAATCAGCCTCGGGTGGGACCGCCGCACTTGGAAGTGGCGGAACAACGGGAGCGACCGGGGGCTCCAAGGCCGGATTGGGTGGAGGGGTGTCTGCGGCTGGCGGAGTTAAGAATAGCGGCGGATCGCTGAGCAGCGGAGGCAGTGTGTCGTCCGCGGCTGGAGGAGCTCAGTCGGGTGGCGCCGCAACTACGACCAGCGGCGGTAGCACGAGTGGCGGCGATGCAAGCAGCTCGGGTGGCGCCCCGAGCGGGGATCCCGGTGTCGCTGCTGTGCTTCAAGGCCAACGCTGGGAGGTCACGTGTCCATCGGTCGGTGGCAGCTATGAATGCGATAATTTTCCGCCGGGAATGACGAGTTGCCCAGCGAATGGCTACACGATGCTAGATAAGATGCTGACCTTCGGCGGTACGCAGGGCATGAGCTATGATGTTAGCCTGAGATTTCGTGGGGTTGTGGAGCCTAAGCTGCACTCGGGAGGTACGAGTGCCGGCGGACACCTCTACATTGGCGGCACTCCGGTCGCCACCAATTACAACGTCTATTCCATGGAAATCTCAGCGCCGCCTCAGATTCTTTACTTCAATGATGACGATGGCCTTGGTGAGGGCCATTTCGTCTTCCCGATCGACCAGATGACCACCGTCCGCATTGATGCTGGCGCCAGCGTGAGACTCTACTCAGGCGACAGCAACTGCATATCGCTCGCTAACTGCGACATGCAGGGCTGCGACACGCCCTACATTGTTCCCGGTGTGCCACCGGCTCCGGCGGCCTGGCAAGGCCAGTTCATTCAGATGGACGTGGTCAGCGTCGCGGTCGCAAATTGAGAAGCGGTAAGGCCAATAGGCATCGCCACCCGAATCATGCGAGCGCGGGGTGGGCGGCGTTAGCGGCTTTCCCTGGCTCCCTGGGGATGTGTATATTGTGGTGGTGAAAGCTTCGTGCGGGAGGGAGTTCCACAATCGCAAAAGGCCCTTAAGGCTGGCGGCGCTAGCCCTAGCGATGAGCGTCGGCTGTGCCGTGGCATCTCCGCCGGGAGCGACCAAGCACTCCGGCCAAACCACCAACTCACGAGAACCACAGGACCTTCCGATCCCGCCCGAAATGGCGATTCACATTCGTCAGTCGGAAGCGATTGGGCGCCAACTTTACGTGCTCGACAAAGCTTCGGCGCTTGGCACCGATGCGTTACTGGCAAAGGTTCCTAACTTTCAGGCAAAGGGTGTCACGGGCGGTTACCTAACGTTGCAAGATGGCGATGAGCACGGGAAAGCGCTTCCGTCTTTCACAGTGAGGTTCTTCACCCATGACGAACCACCGCTCATTGCTTACGAGGTTCATGTGAAGTTTGAGGGTGAGCCGGAGCTTCGCGCCTTGGAGCCTCCTGCCGAAGTGAAACCGGGGCTCCTCGGGCTGATGCGGGCTCGACAGGCCGCCATTGCAGCTTTACCGCAGGTCAAGCAGCCGCTGAATCCGGTGATCATTCCGGGAGACGCTTTGGGCGAAAAGGGCGTCCTTGTTTACCTATTGGCTGGCACGAACGCGCCAGATACGGTGGTTTTCGGGCAGCATTTTCGGGCGTTGGTTCCGTGGGGTGCCAACACGCCGACCTATCTGAAGCCGCTCTCCAATTCGGTGCTGGAGGTTCCGCTGCGGGACCCAGAAGGCCACACCCCTGAAGCGCTCGCGGTTACCCATTTGGTGACGGATTGGCCGCTCGAAACGCACGTGTTTACCAGCCTCCTCTGGCACAAGATGATTTTTGTGAAAACGAAGACCGCCCTCTGGCGAGTCGACGGTGACAAGATTACGTTGATGCGCGAGTAGGTTGCTAGACCACGTGATCGACGTGGGCGGCCCGAAAACACCTGAGCTGCCGGATCTGCCCGAGGGCAGTCCCTTTCTGGCGGCGCAGCGTCGCACAAAACAATCAGTTTTTTGCGCTGGGCTGTCGATCCTGCCCACTCCCGAACGACTTGGGGTAGGACGCAAACGGGCGCCCCCAATACCAGGAGCAATAACCTGCAATACCTACTGATGATCTACGGGAACGAATCTGCGATGAACACTGCCACGGAGGCCGACCGGAACGCGATGTTCAAGGCTTACGGCGAATACACTGCAGGTATCATCAACAGCGGGCATATGCGGGCGGGAGACGCGCTACAGCCTTCTTCAACCGCGACCACGGTTCGCGTGCGCGAAGGCCGCACTCTGACGACGGACGGCCCCTTCGCTGATACCAAAGAACAACTGGGCGGTTACTTCTTGGTGGAGGCCGCTGATCTCGACGAAGCCATCAAACTGGCCGCTCGCGTTCCTGGCGCGCAAGTGGGCTCGATTGAAGTGCGCCCGGTCATGGTTTTGCCGCCCGATTACCCCCGCCCCAAGCCTCGAACAGCTTGAGCGCCAAACAGGCTCGCCTTGGTGCGCAGCTTATGGAGAACACAAGGGCAATCATAGAACGGATCTGCACGGATGAGCGCGCGTCGACCTTGGCGACGCTCATCCGTGTTTTGGGAGATTTCGATGTTGCCGAAGACGCAGCGGCCGCCGCTTGGGAATGTGCTCTGCTTCAGTGGCCCGAGGAAGGCGTGCCGGAAAATCCTCGCGCGTGGTTGATTCGAACGGCACGCAATAAGGCGATCGATGAGATCCGTCGGGGCGCGACAGCACTCCGCAAGCAAGATGAACTGCGCTCGTTCATGGCGCCCGAGAGCGACATCTTCAATCTCCCAATGGACAAGGGTGACGAGCTGGGTTTCGACGACGATCAACTGCGGCTCATGTTCACGTGCTGCCACCCTGCCCTGGCCCTCGAAACGCAGGTGGCGCTGAACGTTGCGCACGCTGGGAGGACTATCAACGGAACAAATTGCTCGCGCTTTTTTGATTCCCACCGAGACAATGGCGCAGCGATTGGTGCGCGCCAAACAAAAGATTCGAAAAGCACGCATCCCCTATCGGGTGCCCGAAGAGAGCGAACTGCCCGAGCGCATGGCCGCTGTCATGACCGTGATTTATCTGATCTTCAACGAAGCCTATGCGGCCACTTCTGGAGAGGAATTGATCCGACTCTCGGTGTGCGATGAAGCCTTGCGGTTAGGAAGGCTGCTGTGCGAACGCGAGCCCGAGCAAACGGCGCCGCACGGTCTGCTGGCGTTGATCTTGTTGCATCATTCACGGCGCAAAGCGCGCATCAGCCGAGAGGGTTCCCTCATTGTGCTGGCGCAACAGGATCGAAAGCTGTGGGACAAAGAACAGATTGAAGAAGGGCTTCACCATTTGGGCAAAGCGCTCGCGACGGGCCAGGCTGATGCCTTCGCGGTTCAAGCCGCCATTGCCGCGATTCATGCCCAAGCGCCAACGGCTGAACCACGCGGTCGCGGTGGCGATGGCGTTTGGGCCAGAAGAAGGCTTGCGTCTTTTGGATCAGCTAGAGTTGAGTGGCGCGCTCAACGGCTACCATCTTTTGCCTGCGGCACGCGGAGATTTGCTTCGACGCCTAGGGAGAACCGTCGACGCAGAACAAGCCTACCGGCAAGCGGTGGCCTGGGTTGGAAGCGACGTGGAACGGCGTTTCCTTGAAGACCGTCTCGCGGAGCTGCGAGGCGGTGACCTTGATCTTACTTAGCCAAGGTTCAAGGGCCCTGTCACATATTTGGGATCACCAACGGCGGTTACGTTGAGGCCCATCATGTTGACCAGGCTTAGCAATAGATCATTGTGGGCGCGTCCCTGAGCATCCAGCGTACGGCCTGGATTGATGGCGCCGCCGGCTTTCCCGGCGACGAGGGCGATGAACTCGTCATGCTGGTGGCCGCCCCACATTTCGGAGGCGACGAAAACAACCGTGTTGTCAAGCACGCTGCCATTGCCCTCTGGGGTCGACTTGAGGCGCTTGATAAAGGTTGAGGTCTGCAACATCAGCCAGGTCTGGATGCGGTCGTAGCTCGCTTTGAGCTGATCGTCGTCTTGCCAGCTGTGCTCAAGGCCATGATGGCTTTCGTTGATGTTGAGAAACGGAAAGATGTTGTTGGCGCCTGTCGACATCCATTGAAAAGTGGCAATCCGGGTGAGATCGCAGTTGATCGCCTGATACATGAGTTCCAGCATCGCCGGGCCAAGCTCCTGAATGTCATCGGAAGAGTTTCCATTATTGGATGCGCCTTGATTGCCGATATTAGGCGGCGCGCAAGTAACGCCTTGGAAAATGGGGCCAGTGCCCGCCCCAACCTGCGGCAACGAGTTCTCAAGCTCACGGAGTGAGGTGAGGTGGAGATCGAGCTTGGACTGTTCGTCAGTGCCGGCGATGGCTTTGATCGCCAGAATTTCAGCTTTCAATTGATCCAGGCGGCTCTTTCCCGCGTCGTGGAGAGCGACGAGCTCGGCCGTGGCTTTCGGGTCAGCGTTCATCGTTCCGGAAGAAGCGGCGGGCGTCGTTGCACCGGGGAACAGCCGCGCGAAGGTGGCGTTCGGATCCTCCACCGGCTCGAGCGCGGTGCCATTTTTGAAAAGGCAACGGCGGCCTTCTGGGTTACTGTTCGTTTGCGTGATCGCGCCGAGCTGGAGCGAGCCAAACTTGGTGTTCGAGCCAAAGGCGTTCGCCAGCAGCTGGTCGATCGAGTTGATGGTGCCGTACTGGCTCCCAGCGCCAGGCACCTCTCCAGATCGTTGATTCGTGTCACCCGTGAACATGGTGCGCATGCCACCTCCGTGGCCCTCAAGCTCGGTATAGGAGCTCACAACATTGCCCGTGGGCATTCCGAGGTTGTTGAAGATAACGACGTCGGATTGAATGTCCTTGAGACCGCCCAAATAATGATCGTAGTCCCAACTCGAACCTTTGACGGAAAGATCGCCGTTGCGATCTAGCATGCTGACGCCGCTCGGGAGATGAACAGCAACATATCGAAGAGGCACTTTGGCTTGGGCCTCGACAATAGCCGAACGAAAAACTGGCGTCGCCAAGAAGGCGGCGGCACCGAGTTGCTGGAGGAGAGAGCGGCGCTTTATCAAGGATCGAGACATAGCTTTGAGTTCCTCTGTGTTTCAGATGATTAAGAACTACTTAGTGAAAAGATCGGAAGCGGAAGTTGTCAGCCTTTGCGATCGCAACCATCACTTCGCGCAGATCAAGACCGGTGGCCACGAGCGGCGTAGCGATAGCGCTCACCACTGGACGCTCAGCATCCAACACGGCGCGACCGAATGCCCAACTGTAGGCCTTCTCAGTCATGCACTGCTTCGCTTCAAGACTAGCGGCGAGCTTCGTTGAGAGCTCCACGCCACCCGTGAAGGGGCCATCAATGTCGACGGTGCCCGAGACACTGCCAGAGGCGTCTACGGGTTTGCCGCTTTCCGTCGAACGGAATTGCCCAATGCCGTCGTAGTTCTCAAGCCCAAACCCCAAAGGATCGATCAGCGTGTGGCAGCCCGCACAAGCTGGATCCGCCGAGTGCTGAGCGAACCGCTCGCGTGTGGTCAGACCGGGCTGGGGCGGCTGAACCTTGGGCACATTCGGAGGGGGCGCGGGCAGGTTCTGGCAAAGCAGGCCCACCCGCACGAACTTGCCGCGCATGACGGGACCTGACTCGCCGGGCTTGGAGTGGGCGGCGAGCACAGAAGCTTGAGTGAGGAGGCCTTGTCGCTCCAGGGGATTCAAGCTCGTCTTGATCAAGGTGTCGCCCTGGCCTGGGTCGGTGACTCCATAAAACGAGGCGAGCTTGCCGTTGATGAATGAAAAAGGCGCCGAAAGGAGCGACGAAAAGCTGCCATCGCCTTCCCAAAGAATGGTGTCGATAAAGCGAGCCGTTTCAGCTTGCATCTGAGTTCGTAGGTCCGACGTGAAGAGCGGATACTCCGTTGCATCCTTGGCTAGATTATCGAGATTCAACGTGTCGGCGAAACTCAGAACGAAGCGCTGAAGGTTCGGCTTACTCGCCGGTTGGCTCAATAGGCGCCGAGCTTGTTGCTCGATCTGCGCAGGCGTTAGCAGTGCATTGGCGTCGGCTGCCGTTAGTAAGGCGTCATCTGGCGTAGTAGCGGTGGCCAGGTAGGAAAGCTGGGTTGCAACTTCGTGAGGAGTGAGCGCACGGTCAGATCCCGCCGTTCCAAGCTCGAAACGATAGAGGAGATACGGCGACTGCAGCATTGTCTGCACCACCTGCCGGATGCCGCCTGCGTAGTCAGCGCGCGTTCGTTGGTCCGCATACAGCGCTTCGTACGCCTTCTGTTCATGGGGCGAGAGCGGACGCCTAAACGCACGTTTACCGAACGTACCCACAAAGGCACTGGCACATTGAGGTTCCATCTCGGATGCCGCACACGCGGGGACAACGAAGGCATTTGCGGCTTCTTGTGCCGAAAGATCCCAGTACTGTTTAGCTAACGCCGGAGGCACCGTGAGCGTTGCCGCAAAGTTATCGAACCCTCTGGTAAGAGCATCCGTTTGGAGCGGTTCGGTTGGGTTGGTCGGTAAGTTGAGCAGGGATTGAACCGTGTTTTTGTACTCAATGTTGGTGAGCCTGCGGAGCATGGTGGGGCCAACCACCGCCCCAGGGGGCACAGCGATCACCGTCCCACTTCCGCCCGCACCCATCGCTACAGCTGCCACTCCGGTGCCGCCACCTACGCCCGTCCCTGGACCATTCGGACCCGCCTGATCGGAGTTTGTGGGTGCTGAACTGGTGTTTCCGCGGTGGTCCCCGCCCGCAGTCGTGGTGCAACCTGCTGTAACGCTGAGCAGGCAAAAAGCCAGAGGAAACCTAGCGTTGAACGAGCGATGAGATGATCTCGACATGAGAATCCTTTCGAAACAAACAGGAATGACGCACAAGAACGCACCGGCGACACGCAGGGGTGGCGCAGCCAACGGCAGAAGGTGGCCCTTTTCTCAAGAACCTACACTTGAAGTCTAAGGATCCCGCTAAGACTTTGGAATCTCTGGTTCTGCCAAAGTGGCTGTCGGATCTGCTCAGGCACAGTCCTGATTTGCTAGGATGTTGGGTCTCAGCCGCTCTCGAATCTGCTCAGCGCGGGCTCTCTCAAAAAGAGACGTCTGATGGCTCACGAAAGCTGCTCGGCGGCTTGCCGAAGTAGCGGCTGAAAACCGTCGAGAAGTGGTTTGCATTCTGAAAGCCCAACCCTTCGCTGATCACCCGAAGCGGCGTGCGTGTGGACTTGAGCAAATCCAAGGCCTCTTCCATCTTGAAGCGAGTGAAAGCTCGGGCGGCCGATACGTGGAGCTCCTTGCGACAAGCACGCTCGAGCGATGAGACGCTCATGCCCAGATGGTGCGCCATTTGTTCAACGGAGAGGTGCTGGTCAACGCACCGCTGGAACAGCTCCAAGAGGCGATCTTCCACGTTGTTCATGCGCCTAGCCTCCGTGAATGCCGTCGAGAACACCGGCCGCGGCAGCGCTTGCAGAAGCTCCCAGAAAAGCGTGATCGTCCACGAATCGAGCAAGAAAGGCGTGACTGAATTGGGTTTCTCCACTGCCTTGGCAGCTCGTTCTTGATAGGCCGCAATCAACTTAGCCGTATCGCTAAAGACCAGTTCTGAAGGAAGCGTCCCCTTGCCAAACAGTTCCACCTGCTCAGATGAGCGGCGGAGGCCGAGCAGCACGAACTTGATGGCCACAAAACTGCAAGACGCGGGGGTTGCATCCTCGTGCACATCCCCAGGACGCACCATCAGCGTCTGTCCCGGCGTCAGCGTGAGGGACACGTTGTTCAGCTTGCACGAATAGCTTCCCGTGAGAGGGTGCACGAGTTCAAAGAAGTCGTGAGTGTGGCGCCCAATCTGCCAACCCTCCGGCGCGTCGATCACGTTGGTCGAAAGGAACGCGCACTTGGTGTGGATACGCCGGCCCCCGGCGATGGGGTCCTCAAATACCTGCGTCGCCGCTTTTCCCCACGTTTCGAGCCTCTTCATGGCATTCCCTGGGGGCTCACCGAGCGAGAACGGTGCGCGCTGAAAGCTGCAGGGAACATTTCCAAAAGATACACGAAAGGTTGAAGTTGTCACGCACGCGGCAGCTCTACAAGCCCGGACAGCTCCGGCCAGTGAAGAACATGACCGAGCGCTCGCTTGACCTCGACGTGTCGACTGGACGCGAGCGCTCCTATACCCACCAGATATCAAACTGCTTCACGCGACGCGCTTCTTCGCGCGAAGAGCAGACCGGTGCTTTCTCGACGGCAGCGCTGGCTTCGCCAAGCGATTCTCAGGGTCCCAACCCACTAGGTCTGCGGCGGCAACACCTTTTTGCAACGGATGCGCGCGGTACCGCGCCTCGGTATCGCGATCTAACGCCAAGTCCACAGCTCGTCGCACGCCGAGGCGAATAAATTCTGCTCGTATGCCCCTGCCCGCGGGTGCCACAACCTAGTTGCTAGGCCCTTCGGGCCCGCGCCGCGACATGCCGTCGAGCGTGAGGTTCTCGAGCTTTTGCGGGTCGGTGACGCCGGGGGGCATCGAAAAGCGGAGCTGGTGACTTCGGTGCGATACTAGGTTGTCCGCCATGATGACGCCACGGTTGATGTCCTCAAAGTAGACGACGCCCGCTACCACGGCACCTGTTGGCGCAAAGCAACCATGCCAGAAGCTGTGCTCCTTGATGTGGTGGAAGATGTTGTCGGCCAATGCCTGCTCCGAGAGCGTGATTCGAACGAGCTCCCGCACGAACGTAATGAGTAGCGGGTGCTGTGCTGTTTCTCCAAGGGCGAGAAAGTCATCCCTTGGCACCAAGACATCGTGAAAGAAATCCTCGACCGCACTGAGGTCCGCCGCCTCGCTGACTAAGCGACGTAATTCGGTAATGGCGTCCGCAACCCCAAGCTTTAGACCCCTTTGACCACCCTCTCGGCCTTTGCGCAATTTCCGATTCATTGAACCCATGACGCGGTGTTAGCAGGTGTAGCAGAGGAGGCAATGTTAGGGGTGGGGGGTGAGGTAGAGCTCCCCAAAGTGGCAAGCGATTGAGTGCCTTCGGATTCCACGCAGGATTCTTCACGGGAGCGTGTAATCAAAGAGCTTGCGATTCTCTGGGGAATAGGGTTTTCCCGCCATCGTTTCGTTGCATTGAAGCAGCACCGACGCTTGAGTGCCGAGCGCTGGTCCCAAGCCACAGCTCCCCGCTAACACCTCTGCGTATACGGCCTGCTGTTGCTCATTATAGACCATAAGCACGCCAAATTGGTCCTCTGAACTTCGCTGGTAATGCTGCCAGGTTACAAGGAAACGCGCTCCGTGGCTGTTTCTCAAGGTAAGGCTCTTGAGCGGCATGAAACGCTGCACCTTGTCCTCAAACGCGTACTCTTTCAGGGTGCCGATCGTCGTGCCCTGACGGTCAAGGATGTGCAGACCGGGGCTGGCTAGAAATCGATTGGAGTTGTGGGGATCGGCGCCGTCATTCCTGAGAACCGAGTATGCCGTTTTGCTCCCAACCGACCAATCAACCAAGACTTTCCCGTCGCTGGTATTTCGCCACATTTCCGTTCCGTCTTTGTCAGACGCAACGACTGTTCCCATCCGGTCAAAGGCAAACTCAGCGCTCCTCTCCTGAAGCACCGCCACTTCAGGCTCAGTCGGGCCGGAGACGACCCGCAGATC
>CAZSUA010000044.1:18219-24305 GCA_964609655.1 uncultured Polyangiaceae bacterium
TCTCCTGAAGCACCGCCACTTCAGGCTCAGTCGGGCCGGAGACGACCCGCAGATCAGAGCCAACGGGCGGACTGGGTTCACCCCCCGTACTAAGAGCAGCTCGGGCATGCCGTCCCCATTTAGATCTGAGGTTAACACTCGGCGAGTTTCAAAGCCTGATTTTCGCCAGAGCACGTTGCCTTGCGTGTCGAGCAGCCAGGTGTCAGGGCCACCCGAAGCGACGACTTCCGGTAAGCCTCATGGGACCTCCGTGCAGCCGCCTGGGTACTACCTACTAGTGGTAAGCTACGAAGGCGCAGAGCAGTTGATCGTCAATGGGCAAGCGTTTGAAATCCCGGAGAACGCCGCCTACATCATTCAGCCCGGCGTGCTCGCTGAACAAATTGGCTCCGAAAAAGGCAGCCGCCCCGCTTATCTCCACTTCGATGTGATGTACAATCCACGCCACGCGGAGCACGGTGAAGTGCATTCTTTTGCCACCGATCTCGATGACCGCTCGCATCTCCTCCAGCCGTCGTCGTTGGAGGTGTGGGGCGTTGATTTGCCGGTTCGTGTGCCGCCAGCACTTCAGCCACTCTTCGCGCGCGACCCTCAGCGCGCAAGAGGTGGGCAAACAAGTCGGTTATCCCAACCAAACAGTGCTCGGTCGCAGTTTCAAAAAACGCCACGGCATCACCTCGACAGAATGACGAGCGAAGCGTCAGGGATAGGCACATCGGAGCCAATTGACGAAAGGCATAGCCTCGCGCCCGGCTGGGAGTGTAGTGAACTCGGATGGAGAGTCGACCCGAGCGAACCGATTACGAGAAACGCTGGCGTCGCATCGCGTTCTTCTACTGGGCAACTCCGCTCGTCTTGGGACTAGCGATATCCATTGCTTGGTATCAAACGCGAAACCTTTTGTGGATGTTTGCGGGTCTGTTCGCGATCGTTTACGGGCTAACGTTACTTGGCGTCGGGTTGATCAAGACAGCAAGCCTCAAGCGAAATGCTGAGCGGGAGGCTATGCTCCATGGGGGTCCAAGTAAACGTCGTTTGGTCCTACTGCTCTGGAGCAACGTGCTTGTTGCAGTCACACTCACGGCGATTCCCGTGCACTCGTCTGCCCGGAATACGCTGACGGTACTGAACGCCTCTGGTTTTGAGTTGCGAAACTTCGCGGTCTTGGAGCCAGCTGGCAAGGTTCGGATGCTGGGCGATATCTCGAGGAATCAGCGCAAGGAATTTTCGTTTAAGCTTGAGGGGGAAGGTACCGTGAAATACCAAATGGATGTTAGCGGAAGGCGCGTGTCAGGCATGCTGTTCGGCTACGTTCCCTCGGTGTTATCGAGCAACGCCATTTTGATGATTGCTGGTGATAAAGATGGAACAGTAGCTGTCGCCGAGACCGACGAATCTGGCCAACGTCTATTTGGGCATGAAGTGGAAAGAGTTTACCAACCCTATCCGTGCGGTTCGGCTTCGAGTGGGGCCGGTGTTTCACGGTGACCGGCCATCACGCTTGGCGTTGGCGGCTCGCTTGGCGGTGCTGGGCATTCCCATCCGAGTGTGATGGCGGGAGTACTTGTGCTCAAGAAGTCTCAAGGCTTGGCGATTGACGCCACGTACTTCGTGGCTTGCGCAAACGCTTCGCTCGCGTCCGCGCAGATGATCACCCCGGGGCGCGTTTCCCAGTGCGCCTTGCGCAGCAAGCTGCGCGGCTGATCTCGAACTCCGCTCAAAATAGCCAGGCCGTTGTTCTTGCGCAGACGCTCAATCACACTCTCGAGCGCCACCAAACCGGTGGCATCCATCGCGTTCACGCCATCCATCAGAAAAATCACTGCACCCGGACGATTCGTCACCACCGTGAGCGCACCCATCGCCTTTTGAGCGGCACCAAAGAAGAGTGGCCCAGAGATTTCGTACAGCGACACGCCCTCTGGCAAGGGCCCAGGCACACTGTGATGCGGACCCACCACCATTTCGGCATGCGTGACCTCCGCCATGCGGCGCATGAAGAGCAGCGACGCCAACACCATGCCCACGGCCACCCCGACCACCATATCAAACAGCACTGTGAGGCTGAAGCAAATCAAGAGCACCGCGACATCGCTGCGCGGAGCGATGCGCAACATATGCACGAAGTGCTTCAAATCGGACATATTCCAGGCCACGAGCAGCAACAGCGCAGCCAGCGACGCCATTGGCAGGTAACCTAAGAACGGAGCCAACGCGAGAACCGAAACCAACACGGCGAGCGCATGCACCGCGGCCGCGATCGGCGACCGCGCGCCGGAACGATAGTTCGTCGCCGTGCGCGCGATGGCTCCGGTGGCGGGAATTCCCCCAAAGAATGGGGCGACGATATTGCCGATCCCCTGCGCCAACAGCTCCGCATCCGGATCGTGGCGGGTCTGAGCCATGCCATCGGCAACCACCGCCGAAAGCAACGATTCAATAGCTCCCAACATCGCGATCGCAAAGGCACCCGTCAAGAGTTCTCGGATCACGCGACGTGAAAACTGTAGCGGCTCGCCATGAGGCCCAGGAAAATTCCAAGGCAAACCAGGCAGCGGCGGCAACTGCGGGATGCCCCGCACGACCTCGCCATCAATCAACGTCGAGAAGCGATCGCGAATCGTTTCCACGTGAAAGCCATCTACCCAATGCCCGAGCGCTAGCGCCAAGAAGGCTGCCAAGGGCAAGGCCACGAGCGGCGCAGGGATGCGTTTGGTGAATCGAGGCAGCACGAGCAACACAGCCAGCGTTGCGAACCCGATCAGCGTTTCGGACGGCGAAACACTGCGATAGGCCTGGGCCATCGCAATCACGCGTTCAACGAACTCAGAGGGCAAATGCGGCAGCGACAAACCCAACAGATCCTTGATCTGCAGCGTGGCGATCACCGTCGCAATCCCCGCCGTAAAACCTGTGGTGACGGGATCTGGGATAAACTGCACCAGCTTTCCGAGCCGTGCCACGGCCATTCCAACCAAGATCACTCCGCCCAAAAGGCCCGACACCAGCAATCCCGCAAGGCCAAACTTCGAATAGATAGGCGCCAAGACCACGATGAACGCCGCAGTGGGCCCGCTCACTTGCAAGCGCGAACCGCCCAACAAAGCAATCACAAGCCCAGCGACCACTGCAGTGTACAGACCATGCTGCGGAGCAGCGCCCACACCCACGGCCAACGCCATCGCCAACGGCAACGCCACCACACCGACGACTAAGCCTGCCAACACGTCGCGGCGCAAATCCAGACGCGTGTAGCCTTCGCGCAAGACGGCTCGGAGTGCGGCTGCCGGCAGCTCCCAGAAAGGGACGGCGACTTCACCGGAACGGTAACGAGTGAGAGCCATGCAACTTTCTAACGGCCGGAAGAGCACACTCCGTACCATAGGCGAGCCACGTCGGCCGATTTTGCTGCAGCCTTGAGCGCTTGCGCCGTGACTCGCAAGCCTCGTCACCGTGTGCTAGCCGTGTCGCGATGAGCAAAGAAGTCGCACTTTTGGCGTGTTGTGCGCTGTCCGTGGCAATCGGCAGCTGCGATATCCGACCGCACAGTGATCCCTCCCCTGCACCGGCTGCGACGCGCGCACCCGCCATAGAGCTCGCGCAACGCCTTCCGGTACCCACTCCGCCAAGCAACCGTGCCCCGCTCTTGGCGATTGGCGGCTCGCGTTTCACCGAGAGTGCTAGCTTTTCCGCGATCTCCGGTCGTGAGCTCATCGCAAGCATCGCCGGCTCCGGAGCACGCGCTGTCCTGGTTAATGCCTGGGCGAGTTGGTGTACGCCCTGTCGGGATGAAATGCCCATGTTGCACGCAATTGCTGTGAACCTAAAGAGCCGTGGTTTGGAGGTAGTGCTCGTGAGCGTCGACGAACCCGAATCCGAACCGAGCGCCATTGCATTTCTTAACCAACTGAGCCTTCGGATGCCCACGTATGTGGCAGAACGGCCCTTGAGCGTCTTCAAACCGGCGCTGAACCCGCGCTGGCCTGGCATGCTTCCCTCAACGTTTCTATTCGATGGTACCGGTAAGCTGCGCTACTTCTGGGGTGGCCCGATCTACGAAGCAGAACTACTGCCCAAGCTTGAAGCCTACTTCGCCGGCACGCTGCAGGATGGCGAGGCCAAGTTCGAGCTGTCCAAGGGCCGAGTGGACCCTTAAGCTGCGCGCACTGTGAGCATTCTCGACCTTTACACTGCCAATCCTCGCACCCGTTGGTTTGCCGATGCCCGCTACGGCATGTTCATCCACTGGGGGCTGTATGCGCTCTTGGGGCGCGGCGAATGGGTGATGAACCGTGAACGTATCCCAGCTGAGGAATATGAGCGATTGGCCGATCGTTTTGATGCTAGCGAGTACAATCCCAGCGCTTGGGCCGAGCTCGCGAAGGCCGCCGGTATGCGCTACGGCGTGCTCACCAGCAAACACCACGAAGGCTTCTGCCTGTGGAACTCGAAGGCCTGCAGTTTTAACTCCGTCAACAGTCTCGCAAAACGCGATTTGGTGGGAGAGTATGTCGAAGCGTTTCGCAAAGCGGGGCTCAAGGTCGGTCTCTACTATTCACTGGGTGATTGGCACCATCCCGACTGGGCGCGCGGCTTTCAAGGCGATCTGGCAGCTCGTGAGCGTTTCATGGACTACACGCACACGCTCGTGCGCGAGCTGCTCACCCAATACGGCCCAATCGACATTCTTTGGTACGATCTCCCGCAATGCTATTCGGCCACCGAATGGCGCAGCGTTGACTTGAACGCGATGGCGCGTGCCCTCCAACCGAACATTTTGATCAACAATCGGGCCTGGACTTCGGAAGACTTTGGTACTCCGGAGCAACATGTGGAGGCGTGTTCGCCTGGCCGGCTTTGGGAAGCGTGCATGACCCTGAACGGCCACTGGGGTTATTGCCCTTCCGATCACGGCTACAAGTCGGCAGCTTCCGTCGCGCAAACGCTGACGCGGGTGGCTTCGGGCGGCGGTAATCTGTTGCTCAATGTGGGCCCGGATGGTCACGGCAAGATCCCGGACGAGGCCGAGCTGGTGCTCCGCAAGGTGGGGAAATGGCTGGAACGGAATGGTGAATCTGTGTATTTGGCACACCGGCATCAGCTATCGTTTCAGCTGTTTGGCCCGGTGACGGTGCGTGAAAATACGCTCTTTTGCCACCTTTCCAATTACTTCAGGACGGAGTTCGCTGTGGGCGGACTGCTGCCCAACGTGCTGCGCGCCACGGTGCTCGGGACAGGCCAGGAGTTGTCGGTGGAACGCCTCGCCACCCGCACGATCATTCGCGGCTTGCCTGAATTTCCACCGGATGAAGTGCTGACAGTGGTCAAGCTAGAACTCGACGGGCCCCCGGCTCAAGACATCAGCTGCGTGATCGGGGGGGCAGACATCATGCCCGTCTACCCCAACTGAGCCCGAGCGCTACTCGATCTCGATTTCCGTCTCCCCTGAAGCTGCCTTGGCGCTGGGAATCGCAGCAGGCGGACGGGAAACCGGCATCGCTTTCCTGTCCGCGTCCGCTTGTTTTTGATGCAGGGCAGCAGCAATCGCCAATACAACAGCCAAGACGGCAAACGCAACGCCCGCCAAGGTTACCCAAGGCAGCGATCGGTAGCTGTCGGTCTGCAGGTGCAGCACCGGTTCTCGCGGTTCTTTCCTTAGCGGCTTCCTCTGCGGCTTCATTGAGGGACGAGGGTTAGGCGTCAGCCATCCTGGGTCAAGCGCTGGCAGACTTCTAACCTTGTACATTCGCGCGTTTCTGCGAAAACAGCCGGCATGCTACTCGAAGAACTCAAGAAGCGCATGTTTGCGGCCATGAAAGCCGATCGCAAGGTCGAGAAGGAAATCCTACGTGTGTGCGTGGGTGAGCTGGAAACTGTCGCCTCCCGCAGCGATAGGGCTCTCAACCTGGAAGAGGAACAGGCAGTCCTGAGAAGGCTTCTCAAGTCCAACGAGGAGTCGCTGGCCTTGACCGAAGAGGCTGAGCAGCGCGGCGTTCTCGTCCAAGAGAATGAGGTATTGAGAAGTTTTTTGCCCAGCTCACTCAGCGTGCTGCAGATCCAGGACGCGCTCGAACCTGTGCTCGCAG
>CAZSUA010000045.1:0-24289 GCA_964609655.1 uncultured Polyangiaceae bacterium
CCTCGCCCCTCTGCCCCCGCAGTGTTATCCCTCGTGACAATGGCAACTTCCGATACATCTTCGTTTGAGACCGCCATTTCCGTTCCTATCGAAGCCAAGCTGAGCCGGCTCCGTGCGATCGTGCGCGACATGCAATCTGTCTTGGTTTGCTACTCGGGAGGCATTGATAGCGCGCTGGTGCTCGCGATCGCGCATCAAGAATTAGGCGCCCAAGCGATTGGTATGACCGCCGTGAGCCCGAGCTTGCCTGACGGGGAACGCGCGGACGCCGCACGCATTGCAACCGCTCTCGGTGCTCAACATCGCTTCGTGAATTCCAATGAGATAGCGCGCGCGGGTTACGTCAAAAACGATTCTGACCGTTGTTTTCACTGCAAAACAGAGCTTTATAGCGTGGCGGAAGCAGCGCAAAAAGAGTGGGGGTTGAGCTTCATCGCCAATGGCACCAATCTGGATGACCTCGGTGATTATCGCCCTGGGCTGGTTGCTGCTGAAAATGCCCAGGTTCGCAGTCCACTCATTGAGGCCCAATTCTCGAAGGCCGATGTTCGAGCGGCAGCTCTCGCGCTGGGCATGGATGTTTGGGACAAGCCCGCCGCAGCTTGCCTTTCTAGCCGCATCCCCTACGGCACGAGCGTCACCACCGAACGTTTAGCTCAAATCGGAGGCTTCGAAGCCGATCTCAAGGCTCTCGGCTTTCGGCAACTTCGAGTTCGTTGGCACGATAAGATCGCCCGCCTCGAAGTGGCCCTCCAGGAGCTTCCGCGTTTGATTGAACCTGAAATCCGGGAAAAAGTTGTGGATTTTGGGAAAAAACACGGGTTTTCTTATATCGCGCTGGATCTTGCTGGCTACCGCATGGGCTCACACAACGAAGTGTTGGTGGGTAAACATTTGCGGGTAGTTTAGGCCAAGCCGTTTTTCTATGCCCTCGGACACACCCCACGATCCGCGCACTATCTTGCGTGAAGTTTTCGGGTACTCCGAGTTTCGTGAGGGGCAACGCGCGGCTATCGATTCTTTGATCCTCGGCGGCGATGCGCTGATCCTTTTGCCCACCGGAGCTGGGAAGTCGCTGTGTTATCAGGTGCCCGCACTCGTGGCACGGCGACGTGGGGGCGGCACCACGGTGGTGATTTCCCCGTTGATTGCGTTAATGCAAGACCAAGTATCGGCACTGCGTACCAAAGGTGTGGCCGCAGCAGCCATCAATAGCCATCAAGATCCGAGAGAGCAACGCAACGTGGTGCTCGAATTCTTGAGGGGCGAATTGGATTTGTTGTACGTATCGCCGGAGCGAGCCAAATTGGATAGCTTCAGGCGCCTGCTCCGCAAGGTGCCGATTGCACTCCTCGCCATTGATGAAGCGCATTGTGTGAGCCAATGGGGGCATGATTTTCGGCCCGAATATATGGAATTGGGGGATCTGCGCGACATCGTGCAGGCGCCCATGGCGGCGCTCACCGCCACCGCTACTCCGCGCGTGCTGCTGGAGATCCAAAAACAGCTCAAACTAAAGACTCCGACGCTGGTACGCGGCAGCTTTGCGCGACCCAATCTGAGTTTTTCGGTGCAACAACTGCGCAAAGATAGCGACCGCATCACCGCACTCACCGCCCTCCTCGACCAAGCCCAGCTCCGAACTCCTAAGTCTGAAGGGCGAGCCATCGTCTATTGCAGCACACGCAAGAAGTCGGAAGCTGTCGCCACGGCGCTCAAAATAGCTGGTTTTAAGGCTGCTTTTTATCATGCCGGACGCACCAAGTTAGCGCGCGAACGCGCTCAAGAAGGCTTCGAGCTCGGCCGTTCACGCGTGCTCGTGGCCACGAGCGCCTTTGGCATGGGGATCGATTATCCCGACGTGCGCTTACTCGTGCACTTTCAAGCGCCGGGCAGCATTGAAGCCTACTATCAGGAAGCTGGGCGAGCCGGCCGCGATGGACTCCCCGCACGTTGCGTGCTGTTTTTTGGGCTTGGTGATTTGATGACGCAGAGGCGCTTACAGCTCTCGGGCAAAGTGAGCCGAGTGATGCAGGAGCGCACCGAAGCGGCGCTCAGCGCTGTCTCTGCTTATGCCGCGAGCGTCGAGTGTCGCGCCAGTTTTTTGTGCGAATACTTCACTACCCAACTCGCTCCCGTTTGTGGGCACTGCGACGTGTGCAGCACTCCCGCTTCAGTGCTGCTTGCGCCCCCGCACCACCTTCCGCGTCCCGCGCTACAGCCAAAACCCGAAATATTGGTGCTCGACTCCTCCGCAAGAGCATTGATCACGAGCGCGGTGACGGCGCTCACGCGACCGGTTGGCAAAGCGAGCCTGGCCAGAGCCTTACGCGGTAGCCGCGCCAAGGCACTCAGTCGCGGCGGGCTGCTCAAGTTGGCCGAACACGGCAAATTGGCCGAGAACACGGAAGCTGAAATCATCGCTAGCATCGACGTACTCCTTACGGAGAAGGTCCTGGTGCGGCGTGGCGTGAAGTATCCGACTATCTGGCTGAATGGCAAACCCGTTCGTGGGCTCGCTTCCAAAGACACACCCGAGAAAGGTAAGCCGGGTCGATCGCGCGGCAGCGATCTGGTTCGTGAATTGGAAAACTATCGACGGCGAAAAGCCAGCTCACTTTCCTGGAAGAGCTACATGGTTTTCCAACAGCGGGTTATCCTCGCTGTCGACCAACAGCGCCCCACAACAACGGCTGCATTAGCAACGATCCCGGGGCTCGGGCCGGCCAAGATTGATCGCTTTGGCGAAGACATCCTCGAGATCGTACGCCGCAACCTTTAGTGAGGCTCAAAGCCCCGAACATTCCAGGCAGGAAGCCGCGCCCCAGAGCCTGAATCTACGCTCTTTTCGGAGGAAACATTGTTTGGCGCCCATGTAGGCGCCTTCGCTCTGCCCGCTGAGAGCTGGTCGCCCCGGGCCAGGTTTTGTAATCTTTTTTGCCCGATCCCCTCGGCTCATCAGCTGCAGCCCTCCGCCTGCGTTTCGCTTTTACCGAATGACCAAGCCCCTCGCCTCCGCCGAAAAACAGGCAGAAACAATTGCTGCCTCGAGCCTAGACGCGGCCTACGACCCAACCTCTGGCTTCTCCGCGCATCCCCCGGCTCCTGATGCTGAGGACGAACTCGTCGGAGCCGTGCTCAATGAAACCTACGTGGTGGAGCGCTGCATCGGCGAAGGTGGCATGGGCCGCGTGTATGAAGCCCGCCACACGCGCATCACCAATAAGCGTTTTGCGATCAAGGTCTTGTTGCCTGAGTTTGCGCGCAATGCGGAAGTGATGGTGCGTTTTCAGCGCGAAGCCGAAGCCACAGCGAGCATTGCTCACCCCAATGTGATTGGCGTCTACGACGTGGATCGCACGCCGCAAGGGCTAGCCTACTTAGTTTGCGATTTGCTCTTAGGTGTCGATCTTTCGGAACACCTGGAGAAAGTGGGGCGGTTGACCTGGCAGGCTACCGTTCGCATTGGAGTGCAACTCTGCGACGCGTTAGCCGCCGCTCATGCACGCGGAGTGATCCACCGCGATCTGAAGCCTCAGAACATCTATCTCTTGGGCGATCGCGATCAGGGCGCCAACGCGATGCTGGACATTCGCGTGCTTGATTTTGGCCTCTCGCGCTTTGCTGACGGGACCGACGATCAGCTGACTAAAACTGGCTTCATCATGGGCACTCCGAGCTACATGTCTCCGGAGCAAGCACATGGCCAGCGGGGCGATCATCGAATCGACATCTACGGGGCCGGCGCCATTCTCTACGCGGCACTCACAGGAAACGCACCGTTTGAAGGGTCCACACCTCAGCTCACGGTTCTCGCGGTGATGGGAAGAGAACCTGAACGGTTGCGCTCGATCGAGCCCAATATTCCCGCAAGCCTTGAGTTGATTGTTCAGCAAGCGATGGCAAAAAGGCCAGAGGATCGCTACCAAGACTTCACCAGCATGCGGGCAGCCCTGGCAGCCCTCGACACGGCCCCATCCAGCGTGGGCCTAGTACGCGCGCCCGCAGAATCATCGATTGCACTCGAGACGCAAGGCGACAAGGTACAGAGCGCCCGCCCCAAGTTGATCGCTCTCTTGGCTCTGATTGTCTTCGTCCTCATGTCGGTTTTCGCTGTGGCCGTCGCAGGTATTGAGCTCAGCGTGGGGCACCGCTTTTCACCCACCGAGTTTACCTTGCTGATGCTGGTGGCGCTCGGCACAGCACTCACGCCGAGTATCCTGATTATTTCGAGGCTTCGGCGAGCCTGGGGCAATAGCGCACGAGTTCTCGGCTACTTGGATCGCTTGTATCCCCCGCTCATCGCCGGCATGAGTGCTTATGGCCTTGCTGGGCTGCTCGTGCGATTAGCCGATGATGTGCTGACTCGCTACGGTTGGTCTCCGCTTGGGGTCGTTGCCGAAGGCTCGACATTTCGAGGTTGGGATCTATTGCTTTCCCTGATCGGGTTGGTCGCGGCCGGTGCGGCGATTCTGTACGACAGCCAGCGACACGATAAGAGCACCCGCTTTCGGCGCTTGCTCCTAGCACCCACGATCACCTCTGGTGCTGTCTGCATCTCAGCGCTACTGCTGCTGCTTGGCGGGTCATGGCGGCTCAAGGCCGCCTCGGCTGGGCCAGCTGGGGAGCCCTCCTCCGTGGCCAACCCCGCGCCAGTCAGCCCTCGTCCGCTCGATGCCGCGATAACGCCCCCGGCTGACAACCAGCCGCCCGTTCCAGGCCTCCCTTCTCAGTCGGCCCAACCGGTCCAGCCCGGCCAGCCCACGCGCCCGAGCGACACCGAGCTGGCACAGGCTATCGCGCTCGGCGTTGACGGACTTGTACCGCTCGCCGAACGCTATCCCAAGGAACCTCTGGTGCTCTCGCCTCTCTTCTACGCATTTGCCAGCCGCGCCGTCGGCCGAGCGGATGCCATGGCCATCGCCAAACGTCTACTCGAAGTCAACCCCAGCGAGGCCCTAGATAGGGACTTCGGGATCATCATCAAAAGTGCTGCGAGCACCCCTGGCCAAGCCTCCGACCAGGCCTTTGAACTCATGGCTCGGAGCATGGGCAGCACGGGTTTGGATCTGTTGTTCGAACTCTCAAACACCAATCCGAAGCTCAAAACGCGCGCTGATAAGCTGCTTTCTGATCCAACATTGCGCGCCGCCGCAACCCCAGCCCTCAGCATCGCCTACCAACTGCGTGAGGCTGAAACCTGTGAAGCACGACTTCCTCTTCTCGCTCGTGCGGCAGGGCTCGGCGACGAACGCAGCATCCAAATCTTGAATCCACTCACCATCGGATCCAAGCGAGGTTGCGGGAAATGGAAGGCCAGGCCTTGTCCCGCAAGCTGCGCCAAGAACGCAGAGGAATTCAAAGCCGTTATGGTTAAAATCCGGCAACGACTGGGCCCGAGCCGCTGACAAGAAGCTGCTCATCCGCCCGCCAGCTGATTCCGCCTGGTTTCTAGCGTTGAGCCTTGCCGGGACACTCCGAGCCTGGTTGGATGTTAGCCATGAAATACCTGCACACGATGGTGCGCGTGAGCGATCTCGAGAAATCACTCGATTTTTACGTTAACAAGTTGGGCCTCGTGGAAGTGGGCCGGAATACCAACGAAAAAGGACGCTTCACGTTGGTCTTCTTAGCAGCCCCAGGTCAACCGGAAGCCCAGATTGAATTGACCTACAACTGGGATCCTGAGGTGCTGAGTGGTGCGCGAAATTTTGGCCACCTGGCGTACCGCGTCCAAAATATTTACCAACTTTGTCAAAGGCTGCTGGACCAAGGTGTGACCATCAACCGCCCACCGCGCGACGGTAACATGGCATTCATCCGCTCACCGGATAACATCTCGATCGAACTGCTCCAGGAAGGCTCAGCCTTGCCCCCCGAAGAGCCCTGGCTCTCGATGCCCAATACTGGCCAATGGTGAATGCAAGGGGTTGAGAAACGGGCGCCCCTTTTGGGATTGAGAGATAGTAAGCATGCTTACTATCTGCAGTAGCGTTAGCGCCACTCGCCTGCCACGCGCCGCGACACTGCCGGCTTTCTAATGCTCCCCTGCATCTTGTTAGACGTTGTGCGCGGCCAAGATGCGCACTCGTTCAAGGGACAACAAAGCAAAAAAGGCTATGCCCGGAAGCACAGCCTTTTGTTCTGCGATTCTTAGCGAATCAGCGGTTCACGAATCAGCGACGTGGACGCCCGCGGTCACGATCTCCACCGCCACTGCGACCATCACGTCGGCCGCCACCCGGACCACCACGCCCAGCCGGAGGCCCTGCCTCGCGAGCCTTGGCCATGCGTTCTTTAGCCATTTCGCCCTCGTCACCTTCAGGCAACGGCAATAGCTCACGTCTTGAGAGGCGGATCTTCCCGTCTTTCTCCATGCTGATGACTTTCACGTCCACTTCATCGCCTTCAGCGAGCACATCGCCCGGTGAATTCACGCGTTCGTGGGCGATCTCCGAGACATGCAACAACGCTTCAGTATTGGGCATGATCTCAACGAAGGCGCCAAAATCTACGAGCCGGCGAACCGTTCCCTTGTAGATGGCCCCAACCTCAGGCTCCATCACAAGACCCTCAACGATCTTCACAGCGCGCAGCACTGCATCCGAATCGGAACTAGCGATGGCAACCGTGCCGTCATCCTTCACATCGACACTGCAGCCCGTCTGTTCAACAATGCCTTTGATCGTCTTGCCACCAGGCCCAATGATGATCCGGATTTGATCAGGTCGGACCTTCACGGTCGTGATGCGCGGCGCATGGCGATTGATCTCGGTGCGCGCAAGCGGCAATGTTTCCAACATCTTGCCCAAAATGAACAAGCGACCTTCGCGTGCCTGTTCAAGCGCACTCTCCAGGATGGAGCGTTCAAGGCCTTTGATCTTGATGTCCATTTGAATCGCAGTAACGCCGCGATCCGTGCCGCACACCTTGAAGTCCATATCTCCAAGATGATCTTCATCGCCTAGGATATCGCTCAGGATCGCAACTTTTCCGCCATCAGCGATCAAGCCCATGGCGATACCTGCAACCGGCTTCTTGAGCGGCATGCCACAATCCATCATGCTCAACGTGGCGCCACACACGCTCGCCATCGAGCTTGAGCCATTCGACTCTAGGATCTCGCTGACAACCCGCACGGTGTATGGAAACGCTTCGCTGGTGGGCAGCATGCGCTCCATGGCACGCTCAGCCAGCGCTCCGTGGCCGATCTCGCGGCGACCTGGGCCGCGCATGGGCTTTGTTTCGCCAGTGCTGAAGGGCGGGAAGTTGTAGTGAAGCATGAAGCGTTTCCAGGATTCACCTGTGAGCGCGTCAATCTTCTGTTCATCGCTCGCCGTGCCGAGTGTGGTCGTGACGATTGCCTGCGTTTCTCCACGCTGAAAAAGAGCGGAGCCATGCGTGCGCGGCAGCAAACCGACCTCGCAGGAGATCGCGCGGATCGTCTTGGTGTCGCGGCCATCAATGCGCTTGCCGGTATCGAGCACCATTTTGCGCACGACGTAGGACTTTCGCTCCTCAATCTCTTCTTTGACGAGCTTCTCAACGGCCAAGTATGCGGCATCGCCCAAGGACGCCTTGAGCGTGCTCACGACCTCCGACTTGATGGCCGCGTACGCCTCGTAGCGTGCTTTCTTTTCCTTGATCACACAAGCGACGGCAATCTTAGCATCCGCAATCGCGGCAATCTGGCTGCCAATCGCTGAATCCAACTTCGGGATCACAAACTCGCGCTTCACCTTGCCGACCGCAGCGCGCAGCTTATCAATCAAATTGAGGATCGGCTGAGCTTGCGCGTGCGCAAACATCAAAGCTTCGACCAGATCTGCTTCTGAAGCCTCATCGGCTCCACCTTCCACCATGATGATGGCATCGCGGCTAACGGCGACAACCAGATCGATATCGGCTTTCTCGATTTGCTCGAACGTGGGATAGACCACGAGATCACCCGCCACGCGCGCCACTCGGATCCCCACAATCGGGCCGTCCCAGGGGATGTCGGAAACGTGCAACGCCGCTGAACCAGCCGTGAGGGCCAATACGTCCGTGGGATTCTGCTTATCGGTACTGAGGACAGTCGCGATGATCTGCGTGTCCTTCTTGTAGCCTTCCGGAAACATCGGCCGAAGGGGCCGATCCATGAGCCGCGAAGACAGAATTTCGTAGTCTCGTAGGCGGCCTTCGCGCTTGAAAAATCCGCCTGGGATCTTGCCGGCAGCGTAAGTCTTTTCGACGTACTCACAGGTGAGCGGGAAAAAATCTAAACCCGGACGATCTTCGGTTGAAGTTGCGGTTACCAAGACGACGCTCTCACCAAACGTGATGAGAATTGAGCCGTGCGCTTGCTTCGCGAGACGGCCTGTTTCGAAAGTAAGCGGACGCCCGCCAATCATTACAGATTCACGTACAAACATTGAGAATTGCGCTCCTTCAGCGCGCTTGACCGCGTCCGTGCGGCCCTACGCCGACAACTCGCGCCCTCACTCTCCTTCAGCCTCGATTCCTAGGTGCGACCCAGTCGCACCCACGAAACGGGGATGAAGTTCAAAGACGCGGAGACATCGGAAAAGTTGAGAGGGATTATTTTCGTAGACTTAGAGCAGCTACGATCTTGCGATAGCGCTCGACGTCTTTGCGTTTGAGGTAATCGAGCAAGCGCCGGCGCTGCCCCACAATTTTGAGCAACCCACGACGCGAATGATGGTCTTTCACGTGGACTTTGAAGTGACCCGTCAAATGCCCAATCCTCTGACTGAGCAACGCGATCTGTACTTCAGGCGAGCCCGTATCGCCTTCATGCGTACGGTGCTGTTCAATCATCGCCTGCCTTGCTTCGGTTTCTAATGCCATTCTGTTCTCCAAACATTACGGCGCGGGTGTACCCGGCACCGTCTTCCGGTCAATTCGGAAGGGGCGTGCGTACCCCACACAGGAACGCCAAGGCAAGGGCATCCTCCCCGGAACGCGATTTACAGTGAAAACGGCGAGTTACTCCGGCGCCAGGCCGGCGTGAGCGCGCTCACCCTCCCCGAATACGTCTAGCGAGCCCTGCGGCGTCCGCGGAGCAGACTGAGCGCCCCAATCAGGGCACCCAGGCTGATCGCCGAGGCGTTGGTGCGCTGAGCGGGCGTGGCCGTGCAACCTGGCGCGGCGCTCGCGCTAGTGGTTGCTGACTGCGAAGCAGGGTCAGCAACGCGATAGATCTCCCTCATGGCAGCCACGTCGTCGTCCGCAAGCACGCGCTTGTGAGTCTCGCACTGGCTCGTGCATTCAAACATGGTGGCGTAGTGATCGGTGTAGTCCTCGCTCAGGCCATAAAAGTGGCCGACCTCATGCGTGAGCACACTCGTCAGGTCAAATTTCCCGCCACAGCGCCCCGCGACCTCACCACTACAAGACGCTTGACGCGTAATAGTGCTTGAGCTCGGAGTCGTGGAGCCCTGCACGCTCACCGTCTTAGCGTCACTCGATGCGCGCTCCTTCGCCAGCTTGTCGAGTGCTGCGAAGGGATGCCGTTTATTGATGACAATGTCGCTTTCGGCGATCTCACCCGTCTGCGGATCCGAATACGCGATCGTGACTGCTAGATCGTTGGTGTGACCGGGAATGTCGATCTCACGGTAGAGGACGCTGTTGATCCCATCCTGCTTGAGCTCAAATTTCTGGCCTTTGCTCGCGGAAAAAACCAAATCGGGGATCTGGATGCCACTCGAGAGCCACGTGCCGAAAGCGTCTTGAACGGAGCCACGAGCCCAGGGTCCGAGCTTGTCGACTGAATCGTCAATCGTGACTACCACCTTCTTCCCTGCCCAATGCTGTGCACGACCGTTTTCAGATAGCTTCGGAAGGGCCTGACCATGCACGAACGTAGGCTTCAGATCGGTGCGTTTGGCTGCTACTTCGCCCTTACTGGTTCCAGCGCTGATCACAGCCACCAGCGCCAACGCGACCAGACTCACGCCACGCTTGTCGCGTTTTGGTTCAGGAGACTGGTGGTTGCCGAACCGCAGGGTAACCTTCGGGGGCACCGTGTGCGCCATGGCGCGCAGGGAGGGCGCCATGGAGGGTTGTGGGAGGGGCGATCGGTTGAGTTTAAACGGTTCGGACAATGGTGACCTCGGGCTAACCCGATGAACGACCAGCCCATCTGTATCTTTAACCCGAAGGTCACGCCGTGCACCAAAGATGTGTGCCAAGGGACGACAACCCCCGCGGAGGCGACACGGCCAGAGCCTGGCAAGAACGTAGCGGCCTTTCGGCGCTACTCGAAATCACGCCCCAAAAGGTCTGAAATCCTCGGGGCGAATAGCATCGCCAACTCAGCCTCCACGGCCTGGGCGTCGCCGAGCATCACACAGCGTTCCCAGGCAGCAACAGCTTCCGCTATCGAAACTCGGCTGACTGTTTCCTTCACCGTTGCAATGGCTGACGCCTCCATACTGAGTTCGCGCAGCCCCATCCCGAGCAATAAAATCGCAGCCAACGGATCGCTCGCCATCGTTCCACAGACGGCCACGCCACGACTCCATTTTTCGCCCGCGTGCACCACACCCGCTATCAGTTGCAACACGGCCGGATCAAAAAACGAAGCAAGCTTGGCTAACTCACGATTCCCGCGATCCACCGCCAACGTGTACTGCACTAAATCGTTCGTCCCGATACTCAAAAATTCGGCCTCTCGCGCGAAGACATGCGCCAAGATTGCCGCCGAGGGCACCTCCACCATCATCCCAAGTGGGATCGAAACCGCGCGCGGCTGCCCGGCATCGTCAACCTCACGGATTGCTTGATCCAAAAGCAGGCGAACTCGCCGAAATTCCTGCGTCGCGGTGATCATTGGCAACAGGATGCGCGCTCGCCCGTGCGCAGAAGCGCGCACCATGGCGCGCAACTGTGTGAGGAAGAGTTCCGGCCTCTCCAAACCTAAACGAACCGCGCGGAGCCCTAGCGCCGGATTCAGCGTGCTTGGCAATGCGAAGGCGGAAGCCAGCTTGTCACCACCGATATCAAAGGTTCGGAGGGTGACAGTGAGCGGTGCCATCGTTTCGAGGACCCGTGCGTACGTTTGATATTGTTCGTCTTCTGAGGGCAAATCAGGTCGATCGAGATACAAAAATTCCGTGCGATAGAGTCCTATCCCTTGAGCTCCCTTTTCCAACGCTAGCGGGGCCTCCGTTGGAAGTTCGATATTTGCATTCAGTTGAACCGCGACTCCACACGCTGTCGTCGCTGGCTGACTCCGGCGCCGCCATAGACCGGACGCCACTGCCTGATAGCGTTCATCCCGCAACTTAGCCGTCGCGATCGCTTGCTCGGTGGGGCGCAACGCCACAACGCCACGCGAACCATCGACCAAAGCAAATTCGCCTGGATTGATCTTCGAAAGGATCTCCCCGACACCGACCACGGCCGGAATGTCGAGGGCCCTCGCCAAAATAGCGGTGTGGCTCGTACGAGTCCCAACCTCAGTCACGATTGCCAGGACGCGACCTTTGGTGAGCCCACTCGTCTCAGCGGGGGAAAGGTCGTGCGCAACCAGGATGTAGGGCGTTGGACCTTCCGGTAGGCTGATGCCGGCGGCCTTTCCGGTGAGCACGCGCAGAATGCGTTGACCCACAAATTCAATATCTCGACTGCGCTCCGCGAGATAGGTATTCTCACTCCCCCGGAGCGCCAGGCTCAGCTCGCGAATCTCAATATCCAGCGACCACTCGGCGCATTTGCGTTCACTCCGGATACGACTTTGTACTTTCTCTTTGAGTGTGGGGTCGCACACCATTAGAATATACGCTTCGAGAATCGATATCTCCGCGCGCCCGACGCGGGAGGTTGCTACCACCTCGCGCAGATCGGCAGCCGTCTGCTCCACGGCGCGGGCAAAGCGCTCGATCTCGTCGGGAATAAGCTGGCGGCTGATTGCACGATGCACCACGCCCGCGCGCTCGACATCCACGACCCAAGTGGGCCCGAGCGCATAGCCAGGGGAACCGGCAATCCCCGCAAGTAATAGTGACGGAAGCGGCAATGAAGCAAAGGATACTGGGTCGCTAATCGGACTATCGACACCCGAAGGCTCCGGCGGCTCGCGAGTACTCATTCAGATTCTCCGAAACGGTCGGCAATCAACGCGCCGAGTTCAGCCACTGCGCGTTCCGTGTGTTCACCGGATGCCACAATCCGAAGCCAAGTGCCCCTGGCGCCACACAACAACAAGACGCCCATGACGCTTTTGGCATTCGCTGCCTGGGCTCCATTCATGACTTCGATCTCGCACGGAAACCGCGAAGCGAGCTGAACCAGGCGACTGGCGGCACGCGCGTGCAACCCAAGGACGTTAACCACTTCGAAGGTCCCCTCCGTCGTACTCATGGTGACTCACCGCGGCCGAGCGCACGCCCACCTTCTTGGATGGCCACCACGCGATCCACATCCCGGTGCACCACATCCAGTTCCCGATTCAGGCGTTGGGCCAGGATTTCGCGCAGATGCTCCGCGATCACCACCGAGCGATGGCGCCCACCCGTGCAACCAATACCCACCGTCACGTAGCTCTTGCCTTCGCGCTCAAAGCGCGGCAAGCAAAATTCTAGAAGACCAGCCGCATGCCGCACGAATTCCTGACTCTCGGGATTCTGGAGCACCCAATCGCGAACGCTCGCTGAGGTGCCTGGGAGATCTTTGAGAGTTTCCTGAAAATAGGGATTGTCCAAGAAACGAACATCCAAAAGCACATCCGCATCAATGGGCAGGCCGTACTTGAAGCCAAAGGACATGATCCGTGTTTGCAGTTGCAACACGGGGCCCACACGTTCAGCAAAGTGGGCCACGATTCGGCGGCGCAACTCGTGCACACTGAGCCTGGTCGTGTCCAAGATCCAGTCCGCCTGACCGCGCAAAGATACCAGGAGTTGACGCTCAACCCGAACGCCGTCGAGCACCGCGTTCGGGGCCTTTTCAGCGCCAAGCTCTGCGAAGGTGGAAAGCGGATGAGGACGGCGTGTGCTGCTGAAGCGCCGCAACAAGGCTTCATCGGCGGCGTCAAGAAACAGCACCGCCACATCCCGCTCCGGAGTCCCGAGGGCTGTGATTACGCCCGACGCGCGATCAAGGAAGGCGCCCACACGCACATCCATGCCGAGCGCCACCCGATGCATTCCGGCATTCTCGCAAGCCAGGAGCGTCTGCTCTGCAACTGGCGGCGGCAGATTATCCACACAGTAAAACCCGAGATCCTCCAATGTCTCTACGGCGGTCGTCTTGCCCGCTCCGCTCATCCCTGTGACCACCACGACCAGCGAGCGACTCACCTGCGCCTCCCTTCAACGGGTGGCGGCGCCGAGCTCTCATTAAACGTTCGACTGGCGTTCGGGCCACGCGCACGCCGCTCTGGCGTCTCCAAGGCGCGGCGTGTCTCTTGCTCGATTCGGGCAACGAACTCCTGCGCAGAGTCATGTCCGGCCTGCTTCAGAAGCTCGTTCCGTGCCGCAATTTCAATGATCGAGCTCATGTCGCGACCCGGCCGCACCGGTACCGTCAACTTTCGGATGGGCACACCCAAAATGGGGAGAACCTCGTCGTTAAGGCCGAGCCTATCGTAGGTTGCATCAGGATCCCAAAGCTCCAACTGAACGATCAAATCGAGTCGTTTGCGTTCGCGCACTGCCGTGACTCCGTACAGATCCTTCACGTTCAGGATCCCAAGCCCCCGCACCTCGATATGATGACGCAAGAGATTGGCGGCTTGGCCAAAAACCATACCTGGGGGCCGATAATCGCAGTCGATCACGTCATCGGCCACTAACCGATGACCTCGCATGAGGAGCTCAAGGGCACACTCACTCTTCCCGATCCCACTCTTGCCGAGCAACAGCACCCCCACCTCGAACACATCCACCAACACGCCGTGGATGCTGGCCCGCGGTGCCAGTCGCTCATCGAGCAACGTATGCACTGCCAGAATAACTGCTGAAGAACGCTCTTCAAACACGACGAGCGGAGTTCCGGAGATTTCTGCTGCTTCGCAAAACGAAGCAGGCGGAGCCACACCCCTTGTCACGATGATGCAAGCTGGGGCGGCTGAGAACAGATATTTGGCGGCCGCGTATTGTCGCTCCGGGTCGAGCGATTCTGCGAAGCTCAGCTCCGTTTCTCCAAGAACCTGAACTCGTGTGGGATCCAGCCCATGCAAGTGGCCTACCAGCGCAAGCCCGGACTTCTGGATACGAGGATGCGTGATCTGCCGAGCGAGACCGGAGGCGCCTGCGACGACCCGCGCTTTGAGATCCAGCCCAGGATCGTCGAGAAGCTCACCGACCGAGATGCCAAGGATAACGTGCTCAGGGGGCTCGTAGATCGCCATCCACTTTCTCTCACGTTATCCGCCAGTCGCCTCCTCGGCGATGACATGGGCAAACGCCTCTGCCGCGTCCGCGGATGTCAGAAGCTCGGCACGCGTGGTTGGGTTCCTGAGCAGTCGCGAAATACAGGCGAGTGCCTTCAAGTGCTCCCCCGTGGCGCGCCTTGGACCTACGACACCGAACACGATCATCACGGGGGCGGCGTCGATCGACTGAAACTCTATCCCCCGCGGGCATAGCAGCAGCGCCCCCGCCTGACTGCCAGACCCATCGACTGAGGCATGCGGGATCGCCACGCTGTCACCGATCCCTGTCGACTGCAGGCGTTCGCGATCTGCCAAGAGTGCCTCAAGCTCGTTTTCGGCGACTCCAACTGATCCTGCTAGCAGTTTCGCCAAAGCACGGAGGGCGGTCGGTTTGTCGACGATGTTGCTGCCTTCTGGATCCACCAAAATGCGACCGGGAACAAGGAGTTGAGAAAGTTGCATACGGCCGCCTTTGGGGTCGGAGGCTAGGCCTTGGCCGTGGCCTTTTTCGCGGGAGCCTTCTTTGCAGGGGCTTTCTTCTTGACCGGTGGCTTCTTCAGCGGCGCATCCGGCGCGGCCGCTTTCGCAAGCTTTGCCAGCGCGGCTACCCTTCGCTTGGATTCGACGGTGCCTTTACTACCGTGAATTTGCCGTTCCAGCTTATCAATCAATCGATCAATGGAAGCATACATATCCGTGCTGGCCTCCTTGGCTTCCAGGTGCTCCCCGCCGCTCGAAATCTGCGCCTCTGCAACGTGCCGACGCTGATCGATAGAGAGTGTGACCTTGGCGGTCATCGGTTCCCTCAAAAAGCGCTGCAACTTCTCTAACTTACTCCGAGTATGCTTCTTGATTGCGTCAGTAGACTCGAAGTGTCGGAAGCTGATGTTCACATTCATACTAACTCCAGGGTGAAGATTAGAACACGCGTTTGCGTTTCGATGAAGCCAAAATCCCTAACATTTCTCGATACTTTGCCACGGTGCGCCGGGCAATCCGAATCCCTTCCTGCTTTTCAAGCATCTTAACAATCGCCTGATCACTCAACGGATTACCTTTATCCTCACCCTCGATCATCTTCTTGATCGCCTGTTTGACGCTCTCACTCGCGATGTCCTCGCTCGCAACGCGCCGGATGCTGGAGTTGAAGAAATACTTGAGCTCAAACAAACCGGAAGGCGTGTGGATGTATTTATTGGTTGTGACCCGCGAAATCGTCGATTCATGCATCCCAACGGCTTCGGCGATATCCCTCAAGATCATCGGCTTGAGGAAAGCTACGCCCTTCTCAAAAAACTCGCGCTGCTTCTCGACGATGCATTCGGCAACCCGGATGATGGTCTTCCTGCGTTGTTCGATGGCGCGAATCAACCACTGAGCGTTGCGCAGCTTCTCACCGACAAATTCCTTGGCCTTGGGATCTAGCATCAGGCGTTTGGTAAGACTCTCATTGATAAAGAGCTTCTGAACGCCACGATCATTGTCTACCACGACGAAATCGTTCCCGTCCTTGATCACGTAAACATCAGGAGTGATCCCAACGCTCCGTTCATCTTGGTCAGTGAAATTTCGTGCGGGGCGGCTCTCTAAGGACTGAATTTCTTTGGCTGCCTCGTACACTTCTTCGAGCGAGATCTTCATCTCGCGGGCGATGGCCTGATAATTATGCTTCTCAAGGTGCACAAGATGATCGCGAATGATGCGCACTTCGTGGTCTTCATCGCTGAAGCCAAGCGCCTTAGCCTGAATCAGCAAACACTCCTGCAGATCTCTTGAAGCGACTCCAACAGGATCGAAGTTTTGAATCATCTCGAGCACCAACGGAGCATCGTCCGGGTGCAACCCTGCCTCCTCGGCGAGATCTTCAACCGTGAGATCTGAAGTGCGTGTGCCGTCGGGCCGTTCAACCCCTTTGAGGTCTAAGTGGCCTTGGTCATCCAGATTGCCGATTACGAACTCGGCGAAGCGGCGTTCCGTCTCCGTAAAATCACTCATCTGCAGCTGCCACATCAAGTGATCGTGAAGATTTCTCGGCTTCGTTAAATTCTGCTCAATGGGCGGTAAATCTTCGTAGTTGTTGCTCGACCCCGTACCCTGCGCAGACTGCTGCAACGTGCGATTCTCTAGGAACTTCTCCCAGTCTACCTCGCGCGCTGCTTTCTCCGTGCTTCGCCCTTCCTCGGTTCGGCCGTCTCTCTCGAAGAGCGCCTCCTGCCGGATCTCGCGGGCAGAATCCTCTGCTTCCTTGCTGCGCGGACGCGGCCCGGGCTCATCCTCCGACAGCACGGGATTATCATCGAGCTCTCGACGAACTTCCTCAATCAACTCAAGGCGCGAGAGTTGCAGCAGTTTGATCGCCTGCTGCAGCTGGGGTGTCATCACCAGCTGTTGGGACATGCGAAGTTGTTGCTTGATCTCCATGATGGTGAGGCAGCGAGGAGCGCTACCCGGAGACTCTAACACCCCAAAGCAAAACTCGCGCCAGCAAAATTTTCAGAGAATTTGTGGGAGTTTGTGCGCAACAGTCGGCCCGCCGGCCTATGGGTAGCCAGCGATCGCCTGCCAGTGTTCGTTCACTCGGTCGGTGTGTCGACAGGGATCTGACCGTGAACTCCTTCGAGCGTCACCTTCTGGGTCACCATATTGATCGTCGCACGATCAGCCTCCACCCAGCCTTTGCCACGGGACAACCTCACATTCCCCAGCATGCTCAAGCGGCGAGCAGCAACATCTACTTCAATATTGTTGGCTTTGGCTTCAATCCCACGAAGCTTTGCCGTAACACCGCCACTGCCACGCGCCCATTTCACCTGGGGAGCTTCATCGTAACGGATTTCCACTTTTGGGCAGGCCACACTAAGCTCTCCCATCGTGACGTGTACATCGCCTTCCAACAGCGCCGTTCCCTCAGCAATATTCACATCCAGCTTATTCGCCTGAACCTCAAGGGGCTGGCCAGCGACCACAGCGAGCGGATCTGCGTGAGCAGGCTGTCGAAGCTGCAAGGCGAGCAACCCAACGACACCTGCCATGCCGAACTTAATCAGGGAGCGTTTCATAGTTTGCACCTCAAACACAGCTTAGCACGGGAGTTTATCCTTGACCGTGCGCGACACTGAAATAGGCTGATCAAGATGCAACGCAGGGGCGCACTCGGAAACACGACCACTGCAAGGGTGAAAAGCCTGCTGTTATACTTACAACAGCAGTTTGGCCCGGCCGAAGCCGACGCATTCCTGAAAACGACTCGACTCGATCGTGAATACATTGATGACGAGACGCGTCCGTTGCCCGCCGACGTCTGGCATTCTGCTCTGATTGCATTCGCTTCGCGCTGGGGGAAGCAAAAGCTTTCTTCAACGATTCCGTTCATCGTGCACCCGGAGAATTTGGGTGTGTGGACACGTGTGCTGCGTGGCACCGAAGATCCTCGCCTGGCTTTCGAACAACTCGACCAATACGGGGGCGAGCACGTGATGACCGAAAGCTGGCAAACGCTCCACACGGGGCCGGGTATCTGGCGCGGGAGAATTGTGGTCCATGATGCCGCCGCTGTGGAAACGGATGGGCTGTGCAGCCTGGCCCGGGCCACAGAGCTTTGCGCAGTGCCGCTCCTCTTTGGCCTTCCTCCGGCAAAAGCCCGGCTTCTCTCGACCACGACGCAACGCGACGGTTCGGTTGCTGAGGAGTATGAAGTTCGCTACGTCGTTCCAGGTCACCTGCCGTTGATCGTGGGGGCCCTCTCGGGCATTGTTGGAGCGCTTGGAGTGGGCTGGTTTTTTAGATCGGGGAATTTTTGGGAGCTAGCCATGGGGCCACTTTTGGCAGGGCCGCTCCTTGGTTTCGCTGTTCTACGTGCACAGCGACGGAAGACTCAGACGTGCACGCAGCTGAATAGAATCGTCGCACTTGAACGCTCGGCGACGCTCCGCGACGCGCGTGAACGCGGTGCTGCCGGCTTTCGGGAAGGCGTCGTGGTTGCGGGCCGCTATCGGTTGGGAGTGAAACTGGGCGTCGGCGCGAGCGGCACGATTTGGGAAGCGCAACGCCTGGCTGATGGCGCCACAGTTGCCATCAAGCTACTGCGAGCCGCTGTAGCCCACGACACCGTGGCAGCTGATCGTTTGCGCCGCGAAGCCCAAGCCTTAGGCCTCGCTTGGCATCCCAATGTGGTCGAAGTGTACGACGATGGCGTCCTGCCGGACGGCACCAGCTACCTGGTAATGGAGCGACTGTTTGGCGAAACGCTGGCGACGCGCTTACGGCGGCGGCAGGCGCTCACCACCGAAGAGGTCTTGCCGATTGCGCTGCAGGTTTGCGACGCGCTGGAAGCTGTGCACGCTGCCGGCATTATCCATCGCGATCTCAAGCCGAGTAACATATTCTTGTCGATCGACCACCACCTGGACGACGAGGAGCCGGCGAGAAGATCGTTGACGCAGCTGCCCACCCGCGAGCGCTCCAAGCTGCTCGATTTCGGAGTCGCTCGCGTCGAGTGGGCGGAAACACGCCTCACCAATATGGAGGGTCCGCTTGGCACGCCGGGTTACATGTCCCCTGAGCAGGAGCAGGGCCATGAAGTCGATGGGCGCGCAGACATCTATGCGCTCGGCGGTGTTATCTACGAGTGCCTCTGCGGGAGGCCACCACCTGTTACCAGCAGTGGCGGGTGGCCTTCGCCTGACTCCATTTCGCGCCTGGAGAGCGGGGTGATCCTCAGCGCCGAGGCGTTACCGGAGGCGTGGCGCGAGGTCATCGAAAAGGCCATGGCCTATCGAGCTCGGGATCGCTTTGCCGACGTGCGGTCATTCAAACATGCGCTAGCGGCTCTCGCCGGAAGCTCCGCCAAGGATACTGTTTCTAGTCCTTAATGCTGTTCCCCGGCCACTCCGACCATGGCTGCGTCGGCGCGACGCAGGATCACATAGTGCTGCTCTGTGTTTCTTAGAGGGAGCTCTGAGACAACCGACCACTTCTGCTCCTTCAGCTGATGCGCCACGTAGTTTTCAGAGAAGCGGTCAAAATGGCTCTGCCACCAGGGCGACGCCAGCTGAGCTTTCGGTGCTAGCAAGAGTACCAGGGTGGTGACACCTCGCCGCTCCAACAAGTGGCGGTCGATCTTTTTTGCATGATGTCCGCAGCACAAGCGCGCGACTTCTGGATCGGTGACACCCGCGAAGTCGAAAATTTCACCGTGGGCCGCGGCTCCTACCCACCCAACATCCAACGTGCCAACCGTACCGCCCGCGTTCAAGAACGGCTCCGCTTGCTGCGACAGCAGCGTTCGCTGCTCAACGATGTTCCGCGCAGCGGGGCCCAACTGGAACAACAACACGGTGTTCGCAACAGACGCCAACGCGAGCCTAGCAATAGAGCCGCGCCAACTACTCTGCTCGCAGACGGCTGCACCCACGAGAACCAGCGAGGGCAGCACAGGAACCACCAGTCGATAGAGCGCCATCCAATCACCACCTACCAAACCGACGCAGGCAAAATGACCCAGCGCTGCTACGCCAACGATTCGAAACTCGGGTGTGAGTTTCTTGAATCTTGGGCTGACTAGCAGCCACGGAAAGCCCGTCCAGAGTAGTGCACCCGCGGCGTAAAACATCCCTTGCCCAAGGTCTGTTGGTTTTGCGATCGCACTGAGCGGCGCCGCTTGCCCAAACACGATGACACGGACAGCAGCGACCAGCACGAACGGCGCTGACACGTTTGCCAAGGCCACACTCATCCGCTGGATACGCCCCGTTTCTGATGAGCTCCAGCCCTTCCCCATCCCCAATAACACGGCCCAACCCAGAAGCTCCGGACGCCAAGCAGCGGCGAGACCCGCAGCCAGGAGCGCCCACTTCCCCTCGCAAACCGCGATCGTTGCCAGCAGCGTCACCACACCCGTCTCCATTCCGGAGCTGGACCACGCGCCAAGCGGTGCGGACAGCGCTAGCGGCAAGAGTGGCAACCAACGCCTCGGACTCTGGCCGAGCGTGGACATGCGGCCACCCAAAAGCACCAGCGCCACCCACCACGCGAGTAGACCTAACCAACGCGCTGACAGCAACATCCCCCAGGGGCTGGGTTCATTCAACAACGTCAGCACCTGAGCCCAGCCGAGCGGCGTCACGGCGTCCACCACAGGCCCACCGGTATTGAAGCGATAACCCGAACCGTTGGCCAGGTTCTGCGCGAGTCTGACACTGATCAGCGCATCATCTACCGTAAATCCGAATAACCACAGACTCACGGGTACGCCCGCAACCAGCGCCAACAGCCACTTCTTGACGTCGGGGCGCCTAACTCGAATCGGCATCAGTTGTCCAATCCTCAGCAATCCTCTCTCAAAACTGGGGCACGGGGCACAACTCTACCTACCATGTGCGCACCGATGACAGCCCTTCACGTTGTTGCCCCAGTATCACCCTCCTCTGACCCAGCGAACGCCCTGGCACCCCTTGAGGGACTCCTCGACTGGTTCTTTGAAGGCAAGCGCGAGCAGGTAAAAATGCAGGAGAATGACGCCTTCGGCGTACTCGCCGAGATTTGCCAAGCCGTTACGGGGTTGGGAATAGGGAGTGCTCTTCGCCATACCGTAAGGCTTTACGCAAGTGAACAGCCCTGGGAGCTCGGCCTCGAAGTGGACGGCGAGGAGCTCCTGCTGTCGAGCTACACGGCAGGCCGCTGCCCAGAAGTTGCAGTGCATGAACGCCGAGTTTCATTCCCGGCTTTTACGGAAGTGCTCACTGCTCTCCTCGACGCAGCACCGATCGCCAAAGCACCTCGCGGTCTCACCGGCACGCTCCTCCAGGCAAGGCGCACACTCGGACGCGTTCGCCCGTTCACAGGTCGCCCACGCCGCTGCATGACTCCAGCCAACGTAGCCTCCGGCGAAGATACCGCGTTTGCCGTTGCGGTCCGCACCGAGTTGCGCGCTCCGCTCCCGATCGCCGAGATGCCCTCAGCAGCGGAACGCCTAGAGCGAACCGATCTCCACGCACTCTTGTGCCGCGGCACGCTGAAAGTCACGGCCCACGGTCGCGACTATGATTTCGAAGGAGTTTATCCGTTCTTGTTTGCTGAGTGTTTCTTGTTACTTGGCGAGGAAGTCTTCGAATCATTACGCTCGCAGCGTCCAATGTTTCGCCGGGTTGACTCCGCTCCGTTGCGACTTGGGATCCAGCGCACCCACCTAGAGGATACGCTCCGACTCACAGTATCGGGTCCGAGCAAGCGCGGTGCACTCACCTTCCCCAAGATTTCCCCGCTCAAATTCGCTGAAACAGCAGCCAAGTTCGCGTTGAATCTGAGCACAGCACTCAAAGCCAGCGACCCAACCCAGTCCAAGAACTTGCGCCTCGCCAATCTTGAAGCCCAGGCACGAACACTTCAGGATCAACTCGACGAGTTCGCTTCCGACGATTCACTCATCAACACCAACGCCGCCGTTTATCGTTCCTTTGGTCTGCCGGCTCCCCAAAAGCCGTTGAACCAAACACCCGCGGCTGGGAAAATGCGCTTCGCGGCGCGCTGGGTTGCAGCGGTGCCAGAGCTCGACCTCCGCGCGGTCTTTCTGCATGGCGAACGACTCGTCGTCGGTGCAGCTCGCGAACTGTGTTGCCTCGATGCACCAAGCGGCGACATCCTTTGGCGGGCCGCAACACGCCCCGGGGCGACCGTTCTCACGCCGATGGGGATTGTACGCTGGCACCAGGACGGAATGCTTTGTCTGCACGAACTCGAATCGGGCCACGTGCGCTTCGGGACCTTTATCACCCCCCGGGCCAACGGGAGCCCAAGCGGTGCTGTGGTCCACGCGCCAGGACTCCCCAAACTACTGATCGTCGCAGAAGGCGAGCGATCGATCTGTGCGCTCGATCTTCAGAGCGGGGAACTGTGTTGGCGCTACACGTCCCGGCGTCCGGCTAACTTCCGGATGAAACGAGCCGGAAAGCTACTGCTCGTGTCCGGAGGCGATTCAGCACTCTTCGCCCTGGATGTCAGCACCGGAGATGTGGTCTGGCGCATCCGTGAACGGGTGCCCTTCACCGGCGATATTGCCCTCGATCGCGACGGGGCCTTTGCCATCTGCGGTGGCCCAGTGGGACCCGCCAAGATCTACCATCTGGATCTTTGGTCTGGCAAAGTGCGTTGGACCGAAGAGCTCAATACCGCCCCACTCGGCGGCCAGATGCCCTTGCTCACACCACAGACAGTGATTGTTCCGACCCGGGATCGGCGAGGCACCGGAGCACAAGCCTTCAAGCGCGAAACGGGGTCACCTGCCTGGGAGCAGGATCCAGGACTTGGCTCACCTACCACCGCGTTTACAGCCGTCGACGACTGTATGATCGCCAACAGCAGTACCGGAACGCTGGTCGGGCTCGACGCCAACACCGGCGCCATCCGATTCTCACATGCCTTCTCACACCAAGTGGAGGCCGATCAGCCGCGTCGCCTCCAGCCAGTTCTGCGTAGTGGAGCGCTGTTCGTTCCGCAGCATCAGGTTCACGTAATGCACCCCAAGACGGGAGAAATGCTCGGAACCGTTCCGACAGATCTCGTCCCCGATCTCGTGCGCGTCGATGATCGCTCAGATGTTTACGTGGCCGAAGAGAGCGGCCACATCGCGGCTTTTGGCGCTGCGCCCCGGCTTTCGCTCGTGAAATCCTGAGACCCGTCAAGGCGTCCTGGGTCGAAGGCTCACAAGCCGCTCCGGTAGCGGGAGCGGTCCGCCCACCTCATTGGCTTTATCTCTGACAAACTTTGCAAGTGCACGAAACGGCACTTGGCTCGGACAGATTTGCTCCTTTTCGGCGAGCACCGTATCCGGAACAAAATGAAAGCTATAAGCGGCAGCACGAAAATCGGGAATGCTCCGAGAGGCAGCCAACACGAGCGCCATGACCCCCCGATAGGCTCCACCTGAGTTTTCTATGCGGGAGGCTTCTCCCCGATCACAATGGCCGCAGGCAATGCAGCCGCTGAAAGCGGCAAATCCCGAGCGTTCTGGGCCCGTGACGGGAGGCAATCCATCCGCGTCGTAGTTTGCGCGAAAGAGCTCTAGACCTTGGTTCGCGCGAAGCAAGCGACGTACGAGCAAACGCAGGAACGCCCACACGAGCAGTAGGTTGGCCTTAAACCGCGGGTTCATAAGCAATCCCAAAGGTACCTGACTTCAGGCACCGAGACCCAGGGGAAGTGTCGGACGCCTTGCGGCGTACTCTGAGCTGTCGCCCGTTGCCTGAGATTCAGCCTGCCTCCCGCGGGCGTGTCGGTCCGTCACGATCGGGCAGACTGTTACGCGTAACACTCCTCATCCGACGGGGATGTTACGCCACATACCTTTGACATTTCAGATAGTTAGGCGGTGGCATGGCGCCTGCTTTAGCTCACCTGTCAGCCAACACAGCGCTGGCACAAGGAGAGCTTATCCCATGACTCGTCACAGTTCCGAAGCCACCGTCCAAACCCTCCACAGCACGCCGAACTTCTCCGATGCCAGCGACGCGGTGTTGCTGGAAGGACTTTTGGTGGACGATGCGCGCGCCTGGCGGGAATTCAACACTCGCTACTCGCGCTTGATCTACAGCTGCATTGGGAAAGTCGTGCGGCGTTTTCGTGGTGTTGTCTCCGAAGATGATACCAGCGAAGTGTACGCCACCTTTTGCCTGCAGATTCTGGCGAACAACAAACACAAGTTGCGTTCATTTGACGAGACCCGCGGCAACAAGCTCGGTACTTGGCTCGGCATGCTCGCAACCCACGCGGCCTATGATTTCCTGCGTGCGGTAAAACGCCAACCGAAGAGCACAACCCTGACCGACGCCATGGACATTTCCTACGAACGGCCCGATCCTTGTGAGGTAGCCCTGTGGCGCCGGGAAGCCGCACGAATCTCTGCGCTGATGG
>CAZSUA010000046.1:0-24212 GCA_964609655.1 uncultured Polyangiaceae bacterium
CGTGGTGCCCAGTGCCGCCCGTACCGCCCGGGAAAGCATTGGAAGTGATCTCGCTGTTGCCGTAAGAATAGGTGAGCGAGATGACACGCGTGAGGTCACACTGAAACGCTGCCTGGATGATTTGTGTTTGTTGCTGGGCCACCTGAATATGGCGTGAGTCATCCCCCGTGCCCGAAATTGCCCCCAGCGTGGGCTTGGAACAGCCCGCACTTGGGCCCGAAGAGAACTGACCTTCGAGTGACCGAATGGCGGCTAGGTGAGCATCCAGCTTCGGCAGCTGAGAGCTAGGAACGCGCGCTCGGAGGGACGTCAGATCACCGGTGACGAAGTCCAAAATGCTCTTGTTTTTGGCTTTGGAACGCTCTGCAGCCGAGGTATCCCCGTTCAGGACCAGATTCGCAAACACATTGGAAAACACCGTTTCGGGTCGGCTCTCAGGCCACAGCGCCTGATTGAAACCGGCGTATGAAATCGCACGCAAGCACTCCGGGCCGGACCCCTTCATGGAGGCCAATGACGCTCCGAGCTGCAAGGAGGCAATCGGAGGTCCCTGAAGAGAAGCCACGTTCTTGAGCAACTCCTGATCGACTGAGGGATCCGCCCCCGTAAAGAACTTCCCTTCCGAGTCGACTTCTGTATTGCCGGGAATGATGGCCCAACCATCCTTCACGGCGCGCGGAGGGCACACCACCGCAAGCATCCCAGCGCCGTGCTTGTCGCCTGGCCAGTTATCATCTCGGGGCAGATCGATGCCCTTCAACACCACCATCTCGTTCCGCAGATCAGCGAAGGGAGTCAGAAGCGGGGTCATGCCCCAATCCTTCACGCCGCCCGTGGTTGGAAACCAAAGCGCCGGAACCGTGCCACAGGGCCGATGAATGATCAGCAGGCGTTGAGGACCAGCGGTTTGTGCTTCGGCGCGCAAGAGCGGAGCGGCGAGCGCCGCCATGCCGGCGGAGCCTATACCAGAAAGGAACGTTCTACGAAGAAAACGCGAAGTTTTGGCATCCATCGTTCTTAGCTTTCTATTTGAGCACGGGGTCACGGACGACGAATCCGGGCGCTGTGAGGAGGGTGCGGAAGAAGTCTGCAAAAGAACCGGAGCCTGCGAAGGTGTCTCGCGCATGAGTCAAGTCGCACGAATCGACAGCAGCAGAGAACCCGAGCGAGTACTTACCGAGGGTTTTGGTCGCACAATCTGCGGTGGCTCGCCGCGAAGCCAGGCGTTGCGCGAGATCGGTGACGCCGGTGACAGGACCGTCGAGATCAGCACCGAGACCCGCGAGGGTTGAGCTCGGATCGATCGCGATGCCATTGGCATCCGTGAGCTTGAAACGCCCCATCGGATCAAACTGTTCAAACGGCAGCCCCAGAGGGTCGAACAGGCTGTGGCATCCGGCACACGTGGGCAGTGCTGCACGCTGCTGGGATAGCTCGCGCTCTGTGCCCATCATGCTCTTGCTAACATCCAGAGCTGCCGCTGGGGGCGCGGGGACGGTGCCACCGCACACGAACGAATTGTAGAGAAAAATCCCGCGATGGATGGGATCACCTTTGGCGGCTCGCTTGTTCGTTGCTGCCAAAAGGCCGGGCTGAGTGAGCAAGCCCGCTGCAGGCTGCGAAGCGGGAACATCCACAGGCACGAGCCCTGTGCCGGCAACGGCTGGCAGCCCGTAAACTGTGGCCAGTTCGCTCGTGGCGTAGACTTTTCGCGACGTGAAGAGATCGGAGAACTTTCCGTTCCACATCACATCCTTCAAGAAGGCACCGGTGCCAGCATACGCAGCGGCTCTGACCGAGTCCGTGTATTCAGGAAAAAGCGTGGGGTCCTTGGTGCGGAACGGGATAAGCTCAACGCCCGCCCAATATCCGACAAGTTCGGAAAGCTCATCGCGAGTTCGCGGCACAGCGAGCAAGCGATCCACTTCGCCTTTGAGCACATCGGTTTGGAGTAGTGTGCCTGAATTGGCTTTGCTCCAAAGCTCAGCATCGGGAGCCGAGTCGAGCAATAGAAATGACAGCGCCGAGGCCACTTCGTTCGAGGTGAGCGCCACGGGGGCGGTAGCCTGTGAAGCATCCGTCCCGATCTCGGTTCGGTAGAGAAATGAGCCGGATTGCAAGGCAGCCTGGATCAGCATGCTGAGCGCTTCATCCGGGCCTTCACTCGGTGAGAAGTCATTGTAGATCTTCATGAGCGCGGCCGTTTCGGTGGCCAAGAGCGGCCTTCTCCAAGCTTTGGCGATCGCGTCGTTCACGAATTGCTCAACGCAGGCTGGCGTGACGGTTGCACCACACGGCTTGATCTGCTGTGCAACTTTGATCGCGGCGCGTTGGTAGCCTTGGGCCGCTGGCGCGTCCACTTGGAAGGCTTCCGAAAGGTTGGTGTAGTTGCCGGTGATGCCGCTGGCGGTGGTGATCTGTGCGTCGGCGTCGCTCAAGGTTGCGCCAAGCACATCGCCCACGACCTTCACAACTTGCTCGTCTGTAAGCAGCCAAACGCGCGCCGGTGCCAGCGCAGCACCGGGAGCACACGTTGCTGCGGTGCTGCCTCCGCCGCCCGTACCCATCGCAACCGTGCCAGTGCCACCGCCGGTTCCTAGGGTTCCAATGCTTCCCGTCCCGCCGCTGGCACTCGGCCCACCCGAGCCGTTAGTGCCTGCAGGATCGCTAGCGTTCGGATTGGCGTGACCTCCCGGGCGGGTGGCGTTCGCGCTACAGCCAAGGCTCACACCCGCCGCGAGCGGTGCGACGCGCAGAATCAACGAGGAAATACCAAGAGGCATTCGGCCCAGCCCGCTGGGACGGCAGAATTTCGACATAGCACACCTTTCAAAATAGGGTGTTTGAGGGGCCAATCAGCGATTGGTAGGGCAATGTGCGCCCGGCAACTCTGATTCAGCGGCCCATGAATACCTGAGGAAGTTACGCTCCAAGGGAAGGTCGCGCCATAGCGTTCTCTGGGCGAGCGATAGCGTAACCTGGCTCTTCCTAGCACCCGCGGGTACCAGTCAAGACGACGCTCTGAGCGAGTGGTAGCCTCGCTGACGTGTCATCCACGACGAAAGATTCGGCCCAGCGCTCCCGAGCCTCGGTGGTCGTGCGCGTGCCTCTTTCAGTCGCGCACGGGCGCAGTATTCTTGAAGGCATTTCGGAATATGCCCGCCATCGCAAAGATTGGTGGATCACTGCACTCAATGAGGAGTCTAAGATCGAGGACGTCAAGCGGGCTCAGCCCGACGGCTTGATTGCGTTTAGCTTCACTTCAGAAACAGAAGATGAGTTGGTGGCGCTCGGTGTGCCGTTAGTGAACGTTGCTAACATCATCGACAACCGGGGGCTGCCAGCTGTCTATTTTGACGACTTTCTAGCTGGGAAACTGGCGGCTGAGCATCTGATGCAGTGCGGCCTACGCAACTACGCATTCGTGGGAGATCTATCAACCGCCAATGGCCGTGAGCGGCTCCGGGGTTTCCAGCTGACGCTTGAGGCCGCAGGCCATTCGGTGACTGTTTTGGAAGCGATGATCCGCAACTTTGGCGGTTCGATCCCGTTCAGTCCTGAGCGCCTGGTGGAGCAGCTGGCCGCGCTGCCGAAACCTGTGGGGATTTTCAGCCCTTGGGATTTGATTGCCTATCACGTTGCCCACGCCTGCGAGCATGCGGAAATTCAGGTGCCCCAGGATATTGCCATTATCGGCGTCGATAATGATCCTCTGCTCTGCAACTTATCGCACCCGCCGCTCACGAGCGTCCGGATCCCGGCGTTCGAGATTGGCTTTCATGCCGCGCAGATGTTGGACGGAATGCTGTCCGGCGGCGCACCCCCGACCGCGCCTCTTGTATTGCCGCCACTCCCACCCGTGGTTCGGCAATCGACGGAGATCCTCGCCGTGGCCGATAAGAAGCTAGCCTTGGCGCTCCGTTACGTCCGGGATCACGCGCATGAATCGGTGGGGGTCATGCAAATGTGGGCGGCTTTGGGTTTCAACCGCAAAGAAATGGAAGAGCGTTTTCGGAGCGTGCTCGGCCGCACCGCAGGGCAAGAGTTCACGCGAGTGCGGGTGGAGCGTGCCAAGCAGCTGGTGCTCGATACCAACTACACGCTCGAACAGTTAGCTCGTGAATGCGGCTTCGCCACCGCGTCCTATTTGATCAGTTTCTTTCGAAAACATGTCGGGATGACACCCAACGCCTATCGCGAGAGCTTTCGGCAGGTGAATTGGGAGCGCTAGATTCCCGTGCATCTGAGTCGGCCCCTTTCTAATCCACGCTAAGACCTTTCGATTCCGGGCGGGTGCGAGAATATAGCCATTTGACCGGCAGATCGGCGCGTGCGAGCCTTCTTCTGTGGTCCACTATCACTCCGATATCCGACGCGCTCGCCTTCACAACTTTCGCAAGCAGTTAGCTGTCGAGATCCTGGAAGAGTCTATCCCGCTCGCGGCGCGCTTTGCACCTTTCGAGGGAAACGTTAGTTTCGCTGAGCGCGAGCAGCTTGAGTTTAGCCCTATTAACGAGGGCGCCGTTTGGGGCTCCGCTTGGCAGAGTGCTTGGTTTCACTTGGTCGGCAAGGTGCCAGCAGAGTGGGCGGGCAGCGAAGTGGTGGCGCGCATCGACCTCGCAGGAGAGATTCTGGTGTTCGATGGTTCCGGCTGCCCCCTGCTGGGGTTGACGCATGGTTCAGTGTTTGATCACCACTACAACAAGGATATCCTGCGAGTGTTCGCGCGCTGCGTTGGGGGTGAGCCTGTATCAGTATGGCTTGAGGCGGCAGCTAATACGCTGTTCGGGATCGAGCGCGAGGATCCTGAACAGATAGAAGATCCCGCAAGGCTTCACGGGCATCACCAAGGGATGGTCAAGGCAGCTCGCCTATGCCGTTTCAATCGCGAGCTGTGGCATCTCTGGTTGGATGTGGATGTGTTGCTCTCGTTGCATGAAGCTCTGCCCGAGGCGAGTCGGCGTCAGCGCCAGTTGTTGCGGGCCCTGAATCAGGCCGCGGACGCGTTCGCCGTCCAATTAGGGCCAAATCCGAAAAATGCTGTGAACAGCAAGGCGGCTGCGATCACAGCGGCCCGTGCCATTCTGGCGCCATATTTGGCGCTGCCGGCCGATCCGGGAGCGCTCGAGTTGGTGGCTGTAGGCCATGCCCACATCGACACAGGCTGGCTCTGGCCAGTGAAAGAATCAGTGCGCAAGTGCGGACGCACCTTCGCGAGCCAAATCGATTTAATGGAGCGTTACCCGGATTATGTCTTTGGGGCCTCGCAAGCGCAGCACTATCAATTCGTCAAAGATCGCTATCCGCTACTGTATGCCAAGATCAAGGCGGCGGTGGCCGCGGGTCGTTGGGAGGTTCAAGGTGGTATGTGGGTGGAGGCAGATGCCAATCTGATCTCCGGGGAATCGATGGTGCGCCAATTGGTGCTGGGCAAGCACTTCTTCAAGCGTGAGTTCGGTGTAGATGTCAAGAACCTATGGTTGCCAGATGTATTCGGGTATTCGGGGAATCTTCCGCAAATTCTAGTCAAATCGGGTTGCCCTTATTTCCTCACGCAAAAGCTCAGCTGGAGCAAGTACAACAAGTTCCCTCACAATACCTTTATGTGGCGTGGAATCGATGGCAGCGAAGTGCTCACGCATTTCCCACCTGAGAGCAACTACAACGCCGACGTAACCCCAGGCTCCTTGCTCAAAGCTGATGCGGGCTATCAGGAAACGGCGATTTGCAACGAAGCGATTTCGTTATTTGGCATCGGCAACGGCGGGGGTGGCCCTAAGGAAGAGTATTTGGAGCGTGCGCTTCGCGTGCAAAATCTCAACGGTTTGCCACGCTATCGCTTGGGAGCGGCGCAACCCGTTTTAGAGAAACTCGGAACGTACAAGGCAGAGCTTGGGACGTGGCAGGGGGAGCTCTATTTGGAAGTGCACCGTGGCACGCTCACCACACAAGCTAACATCAAACGTTTGAATCGCCGAGTTGAAGAGGCGTTGCGTGCCACCGAGATGTTGTGCTCAACGAACACGCTCACTGCCTACCCGCAGGCGGAGCTGGACCTGATCTGGAAGGTGCTGCTCCTGAATCAATTTCACGATATCTTGCCGGGCTCATCCATTCACAGCGTGTACGAAGTGGCGACGGCAGAGCTAGAAACGGCGCTCCTCACCTGTCGGGAGCTCCAAGTTCAGGCCGTACAGCAGCTCAGCACTTCGGATACGGAGAGTCTCGTGCTCTTCAATGCGTCGAGCACAGCGTACGCGGGGCCGTGGGTTCTGCCGGAAGGTTTTGCAGGTGTTAGCAGCGCCGGCGCGCCACTCGTGGTTCAGAACGAAGGCAACTCGTCCAGCTGTGTCGTGCACGTCCCGGCGCAGAGCTTCGTGACGTTGCAGCGTACGCCTGATTTCTCCGCCCGGGTTAGCTTCGAACCGGTGAAGGGTGCCAGTGCCGGTCAGGCGCTGCATGTCCTTGAAAATGCCCTGATCCGCTATGAATTCGATGCCGGGTTGGGTGTGGTGAGTGCTTTCGATAAGCGCTTGCAGCGCGAAATTGTGACGGATTCTGCGCGTGGCAATGAGCTTTCTCTCTACGAGGACAGGCCGCATGCTTTCGACGCGTGGGACGTGGACGAGTATTACGAGCAAGGGCTGCTCGGCGTAGCCGCAGTAGAAGGGCCGATTTTGAAGCTGGCAGGCGCGGTCCGAAGTGGCCTCTCTGCCACGTTGCGGATCGGCAGCTCGAGCATTCAACAAACCGTGTGGCTTTCTGAGGAGAGCACGCGTTTGGATTTCGTGACAGAGGTCGAATGGAACGAACGGCATAAGATGCTGCGCGTTGCCTTCCCCACCCGATTGCGCGCCAGCGAAGCCAGCTTTGAGATCCAATACGGCGTGGTGCGGCGCCCCACACACCAAAATACTTCCTGGGATGCCGCGCAGTTCGAAGTTGTCGGGCATCGCTACGCCGATCTCTCGGAGTCTGATTGGGGCGTAGCTCTGCTGAATGACTGCAAATATGGCTATAAAGTGAGGGAAGGCGTGTTGGATTTGAATCTATTGCGGGCGCCTACGGATCCGGACCCCGTGGCGGATCGCGGGCAGCATCGCTTCACCTATAGCCTGCTCCCGCACACCGGAGATCTGGCGTCAAGCGATGTGCTGGATCACGCAGCTATGTTGAATCAAGGTCTCGTAGCGGTGCCAGGCAGAGCCTGTCAGGGTGCCCTATTGCCCGTTGCAGTGATTGGGTCAGGCGTCGAGTTGTCTGTCGTGAAAAAAGCAGAAGAGCAAGCTTGCCTCGTGGTGCGAGTTGTCGAAACGCGCGGCGTGCGAACGCAAGCTCTACTCAAAGCCGTGAATCCGCGTGCGCGCATCGTGCCCACTAATCTCGTGGAATGGGAAGACAACGAGAGCCAGGCCGCCACTGGCGAAAAGCCGCTCAGCTTCACACCGTTCGATATTCAAACGTTCAAGATTTGGTCGGAGTGATCAGCCCGCTCCGACTACGCGGCTCACACACTGCGGCTCTAAGGGCACGCCGCAATGCTGCGGATCCACGCGTCCACCACCTCAACACCCACCGGATCGACCACTCGGGTCCCGATTTGTGGCATGCGAGTCATTGGGCCAAGAGCGTGCATGCGGAGCGAAAGCACTGACTTTGACGGATCCCCTGGGAAAAACCGCATCGCGCCAGAGACCCCCAGATCGCCTTTCTGTGGTGCGACGTTGCAGATCTGCATGTCCTTGAAGGGCGTTTTGTAGCTCGCCTCAAAGTCAGGCGCAGCCGTCCCGGCACGGTGGCAGTTCGCGCAGTTAGCATGCAAGTAAGAGCGAGCCCGTTCCTCGGCGGTTTTGGTGGCGTCCGAAGGTGCTGGGTAAGCGGTAACCCGAGTGGGCGTGCCCTCAAAGGCTCCAATGTGCTCCCAGGTTGAGATCTGATTGGCCTTCACTCCGTTGGGGTAACTGAAGTCAACGTTGAGCTGTGCCATCTCCAAGCCTAGCGAGACCCCCGCAGCCGCAGTGTGGCACTGTAAGCACTGCTGACGGCTCGGGAAATGCCAAGTTTGAGCGCCATTTGGGCCTATGACCTGCTTTTCATAGCCGTCGGTATTGGAGTCAAGGAGCATCGCGTCCGTCTGTGCGTCATTCCACTGATAGCTATAACCCCACCAATTATCGCGGTTGACGCGCACTAGGAGTCGCGTCTCCACCATCTTCCCGCCGACCTCAAAGCTCTTCACGAGCACCGTTCCGTCCGGCAGCTCAAAGTGCCCCTCGTCCTCGTAGGTGCCGCCAAGCGCTGCGGAACCGCACAACGTCGGGTTCCGCGCACAGTCCTTGACGCGGATCTTGCCACCATCAGGTAACGCCACAAAGCGTCGCTTCACAGCGTTATCGGACCAGAGCGGGCTGGCTAAGCCGTAGGGGATCAGACCGGGGGCTGGTTCTTTGGGGTTGGTCTCAGCCACGCAGCCCGTTTGAGACAGCAACGTAGCAGCGGCGGTGCGCGAAGCCGGGGGCTTACAAGTCTGCCCAGTAGACCGCGCTTCGAGTCCCCAGGTGGGAGCGTTCCCGGCTTGTCCGGCGCTGCCGCCGCTCGGCGAGGTGTTGCCTAGAGTGCCACCGCTGCCGGAGGTATTCATGTTCGCGGGAGTCGCGCTTTGGACTGAATGACAACCTAGATTAACGACTAGAAAACTGCCGAGGAGGATGTGCGTTGACTTGAGTTTCACGGGTTCACCAAGAATTCCTGTCGCACAGCTTGGAGGGATGTGCAGGGGTCACGCAATGCACTGCTGGCGCCAGGCTGAGAATTTGGGGTCGCCGCAGACAGCTTTGGAGGGGGCTGCTGTAAGACGTCAGTAGCCTTTTGTTACAGCCGACGCCTTGTTGTTGCAGTGTGTCTCAAAAAGTTTAGAGCCGAAAGGCTGTTTTTACCGACCCCGGGGGCGCTAGCCAAGCATGGTCCGGCAAGAGGGTGATACGCTCGCGGCGCTTTCGCACCACCTCCTTTTCCATAAGGCGCGACGCCCCCTAGCCCCAGGAATAGCTTAAATGACGAACCCGAAAGTCGAACAAATGGTGACAGAGATCAAAGCAACACGACGCCCCCTGCGGGTGCGGTCCAGCTGCGGACTCGTTGCAATCATGGCCTTTGCGAGTGTCTTGGTGGCGAGGCCCGCGCATGCAGATCTCACGGCAGCATTCCAAACCAAGCTCACGGTGGATCCTGAGTTCGTTACCGGCGCCTCGGGTGCGACCGACATTGCGTTTGCGGCCGATGGCCGAGCCGTGATCACCACGAAGGCCGGAGGCGTGGTGGTGCGGGGCTTGGACGGCTTGAAGATCAATATTCCAGGCAAGTTTGGCAATGTGGATCAGGGGTCTGAGAAGGGGCTCCTGGGTGTTGTTGCTGATCCGACTGCAGCCGACACTTTCTATTTTTACGTCTCGAATGGTCCGAGCGACACGGATAAGCACTACGTTTACAAAGGAACGCTGAGTGCGGCGAATGAGCTCACAGTCGATCTCGCAACTCCCATTGTTGGAGGCAGTGTTCAGGGGGGCCCTGGGCTTGAGGGCCCGCAGAATCACGATGGCGGTGGCCTCGCGATCCACAACGGGCAGCTCTACGTTAGCGTCGGTGATACCGGGTTCAACTCAAGCCCTCCACAAAATAAGTACGGCAGCTGCCTCAACAAGCCGAACGGCAAGATATTGAGAGTGAATCTGGATGGGTCCATCCCCACCGATAATCCGCTGGTTAACGAAACCTCGGTCACCTCTTGCGCTACGCCAACGGGCTCTTTTGCGACTGCAATGCCGGATAAGCGTATTTATGCCTGGGGATTTCGCAATCCGTGGAGGTTCTGGATAGACCCAAAGACGGGCTTGCTCTGGGTTGGCGATGTGGGTGAAGGCAGGCTCGAAGAGATAGACGTCGGCGGCGGTAACCAGCACTACGGGTATCCGTTTCTTGAAGGCTCCTACGATTGGACGCAGAACGGACAAGCGTTTGGCGTTAGCTGCAATACGATAGCGCCGAGCCGGCCGTGCACGGCGCCGGTGTACGACTACTCGCATACCAACAACACGCCGAATGATGCGCCAGATACGAATAAGGCCTCGGTTACCGGAGGGCTAATCCCCGAAGGTTGCGGCTGGAACAAGGTCTTTGATGGCAAGCCCAACTACGTTTTCGCTGACTATAATGCAGGTTGGGTGCGGGCCTTGGAGGTGAACCAGGCTCGTGACGGAGTGACCAATGCCGCGAACCCCACGGCATTCGGAACGTTCACTGGAGGCCCCGTGTCTTTTCGAATGGGCCCGGGTGGTTCACTCTATGTTGTGTTTGTCGAGTCTAATTCAGTTTACAAGTTCACGCCTAAAGATCAGACCGGAGCTGATTGCGGAGTACCCGTCGGTGGCACGGGCGGTGCAGCTGCCGTTCCGGGCACTGCGGGTGGTACAGCCAACGCAAGCGGCGGAGCAGCGGTGAATACCGGTGGCACGAGGAACACCGGTGGTGTTGCGAACGCTGCAACAGGTGGCTTGAAGGGCACCTCTGGTGGCGCGGCCGCCACGCTTGGTGGCAGCGACGGCTCTGGAACGGTGGATACCAAGAGAGGCTGTGGCTGTCGGGTTGGAGCACAACCCGGAGGCGCTCTTGCCGGGTTTGTCTCAATCGTAGCGCTGCTCGGTGGGTTTGGGCTGCGCCGAAAACTCAGGGATAGAGCATAGGGACGAGAATGGCGTCACCGAAGCGCCTCTCCCCCGCGCCCCTACCCAAGCTTCCTGGATCGTGATTGTCTGAATATTCAGGCGTGGACCCAAGCGACGATGACCCGCGTTTCATCCACCGCCTCCGGCGGCGGGACGAACATGCGTTCAATGAGCTCGTGCGCATGTACGAGGTGCGCGTGTATCGGCTGGTGTACCGCATGTTGGGGCGTCAGGAGGAAGCCGAGGATGTGGCCCAGGAAGTCTTCGTGCAGGTTTTCCGGGGGATTGAGCAATTTCGGGCGGATTCGAAGCTGGGAACTTGGATTTATCGCATTGCGAGCAATCTCTCTAAGAATCGCCTGAAGTACCTCGCACGTCGCCGCTCGAATTCTCAAGATGAGCTCACCGAAGAGGGCGCGGACAACCAGAGCAGCCACGCTCAGGGGTTAACGCTCGGTGAATCGGCTCGCCCTGATCAGCTCGTTGAAGGCTATCAGGTAGAGGCCATCGTGCGCCGCGCCATCTTCGAGCTGGAGCCGGACTTCCGCGAGGCCATAATCCTGCGCGATCTCGAGTGCCTTTCCTACGATGAGATTGGAGCTATCACGGGCCTCACCGAAGGCACCGTGAAAAGCCGCATTTTCAGGGCGCGTGCCCTGCTGAAGGAACGCGTTGAACAAGCTTTGGGAGACAAAATCCGATGAGCGCCGAAGAACACGACGCGCCTGAGTCCGAAGATTTGCAATCGGAAACCGCTTTTCAGCGTCTGCTTCAGGATGCCATGGCGGAGGAGCCCAAGCCTCGGCTCGACCTTTTGCGCGGTGTGCAGCATCGTATCCGAGAAAGAAGCCGGGGCCGTTTCTATGCAGATCGCTGGAGCCTTAAGCGTGTCTCGCCCGTGCTCACTTACCTGGTGACTGCGCTCCTGATGCTCACCATTCTGGGCATCAGCTATTTCCTATTGCGCCCTATGCTGGAAGCACAAGGCAAACACACAGCTTCGCCTATTGGATCCAGTGCGCCAACACACAAGTGACGTTGTCCGGGCCGCCGTTATCGTTGGCACCCTGAATCAGCCGACTGGAAGCGGTTGGCAGATCCGGCGAACTCAGCACAACGTCCAAAATCTGTTGATCGGTTAACGGCCCGCACAGCCCGTCGCTGCAGAGCAGCATGTGATCCCCAACCTTCGGCACCTCGAAGCGGGTATCCACCTTCACGGTGTCTTTCATCCCCAGTGCGCGCACAATCACATTCTTATGGGGAAAATTAGCGATCTCTTCTTCGGTGAGATGCTTCATCTTCTTGTAATCGTTGAGCAGCGAATGATCTTCGGTGAGCTGCTCGATGGCTCCGTCGCGAATGCGATACACGCGGCTATCGCCCACGTGCGCCACATAGACGCCATCTTGGACCGCAAACAGAGTGACAAGCGTTGTGCCCATACCGCGTTGTTTTGCGGTGTGTTGTGATTGCTCGAAGATCCGCAGATTGCACAGCTTGATGCCGGTGATCAGACGATTTTCCTCGTAGCCCTTGCTGCGGTCCATCTTGTAGGGCCACGTCCGCTCCGGATCATCCGAGGTGGATACGAAAAAATCCTGCAGGGTATCCACGGCCATCTTGGAGGCCACTTCTCCCGAAGCGTGACCGCCCATCCCATCCGCCACCACGTACAAGCCGTGCTCTGGAAGAATCGCAAAGTTGTCCTCGTTGTGCTGGCGCTTCTTGCCAACGTCGGTCTGCCCAGCGACTTCGATGCGCAGCGGTTGACCGGTTTGAACGCTATGCGTTGTAGTCGTCGAGACGGTCACTAGGCTCATGTTATCTTTCCGTGGCTCGTTCTGACTGTCAACGGCTCGTTCTGACTGTCCTTAGTGGTCGGTGCTCGTGACGCTGCTTCCTGAAGTGTGAGCGAGCAGCCAAATGTAGGAGAGCCTGCGCTTCTTCAAATACTAGGATGCCGAATGCGCCGAAGGGCCGATTTCTCTGACTCCACTCGGACCCGCGACGATCAAGAGGTCGGTCCGGCCCACAAATAACCCTGTAGAAACGACGCCTGGTACCGACAGCAGGCTGCGATCGAGATCCGCGGGGGTGAGGAGCGGAGGCACACTGAGATCGTAGAGGTAATTGCCCGAGTCGGTCAGCACAGGCCCACCATTCTTCTCACGCAACCGCGGAACCCCAAATTCCTTCAGGCGTTCCTGGGTGGTGAGGTGCCCAAAGCAGAGCACCTCGATGGGAACGGGCCATTTCTCACCAAGCAGCCTGCTGAGCTTCGTTTCGTCGACCACAATAATATTCTTGGTTGATGCGTGATTCACGATCTTTTCACGCGTGTGGGCTCCACCTCCGCCCTTGATCAAGTCGAACACATCGCTCACCTCATCGGCACCGTCCACGGAAATATCCAACTGCCACGGACCACTATCCTCAAGCAGCGGGATCCCGAGTGAAGTGGCCAAGCGACGGCTGGCGTCACTCGTAGGAACGCCCACCAAGCGTCTGCCCTCCTTCGCTGCGCGAGCCACACCCTCGATAAAATATTTGACAGTTGAGCCCGTCCCGAGACCCACCGCACCGCTCTCCGGTAAGTGCAGCAAGGCTCGCTCTGCAGCTTGCCGTTTAGCATCTTCGAGGTCCATCTCCGAAGCATAGCGGTCCTTGGCCTCGCCCTCTAGCTTGAGACACGTTCAGCGTTGGCAGCGTGGACAATAGTGCGTTGAGCGCTGCCCCAAGACATCGCGGACAATCAGCTGTTGGCACTTGGTGCAGGGCTCACCTTCGCGTCCGTACACCAGAAAGGTTTGCTGAAAGGCCCCGCTTTGGCCGTCAGGGTGCAGGTAATCGCTGATGCTGGAGCCACCTAGCTTGATCGACCGGCTCAAGATTGAACGAATGTTACTGGCCAGCAGATCAACCTGCGCTTTGCCGAGCTCGCGAGCGGCGGTGAGCGGGCGGATTTTTGAGATAAACAGCGCCTCATCCGCATAGATGTTTCCGACGCCCGCCAGAACTCCCTGATCCAAGAGAACCGTTTTTACGGGTGCCGATCGCTTCCGAATTTTCTCGAACAGGTGCTGGCCGGTGATTTCAAGGGCGTCCACACCGAGCTTGTTGAGCCGCGGCTCCGCACTGCCCGGCTTGAGCCAGCGAACCTTTCCGAACTTGCGCACATCCCTAAAGAGGAGCTCGGGGCCGGAGTCCGAAAACTCAAACCGAAGATGCACGTGCACATCCAGCGCGCCTTTCCTCTCGCGGGTGAGCAATTGGCCCGTCATGCCCAAGTGCCACAACATCTGGCTAGTGTCGTCGAGCTTGCAAATGAGATACTTCCCGTGACGCTCAAGTGAAACAAAGCTGCGCCCGGTTATCTTTTGTTCGAGCAATTTGGGGGGCGTTAAGAAAAAGTAACTGGGCTTGCCCGTGGTGAGCTTTCGGATCGTTCGGCCTACGAGCAACGGGCTCAGTTTACGCCGGATGATTTCGACTTCGGGCAGCTCCGGCACGTTACGGGTTCTCTGCTTTCGGGAACCCAAGCTGCTTGGGCAGCACATAGAAGAAGTCTCGAATCGAGCGCTTTCGTAGGTATTCGTCTTCTGAAAATTCAAAACCGGGTGCTAGTGCTAGGGCATTGAGCTTCCCATTGGGAGCGTCCTTGTCGAACAAGACAAACTTGGGATACGACCAATTCACGTCCATCTGCAACACCGTGGGCGAGCCAATATGCAGCATGCCGCGAGCCAACACCGGCGCTGTGGTGTGATTGGTGATGGCGAAGAATAAGATCCTTCCGGTGGCATCGAGCCCCACGGCGGAACGCCGAATCACGGTCTCCCCGTCGAGCGTGGCACCCCACTTGCGGACGTGGGATGCGAGGAGTCCAGGGTGCAATTTGCCATTCTCTGCCATGCATTCGGGCCCTTGGCGGTACCAGATTGCATCCGGAATCGTGGCCCGAAGCGTGGAGAAAGTTCCGATTTTGAAGCTGCCATCCTTGTAAGCAAAAAGCGCGCAACCGTTGTCGCGCGGGGTCACCAAGCCGACGCCGTCGGTGAACATGCCCCAGCCCCCGTGCTCGGTCATGAACCCCCCGTTGAAAGCGGCGAGCACGCTCGCTTGCTCCGGCTCAGGGATCTTGGCCAGACGCTGATAGCTTTCAGCCGCTTTGTTGTTAGCCTGAGGCTCCTTGGAGCCGGCAACGAGGCGAACATCCAAACGTTCGAGATCGAGCGCGACGACAAACAGTTCGGCCCAGGAGCGGCTCTCGTCTGGGTGCAGCAGCGTCTTGAACATCAAAGGCTGGCGCACCCCACGTGTGAGGATTGGCACCCACTCGCCATCTCCAGGGGCCGACCAGGATTGGTGCATCGGACCGACGTCAACTGGCCGAAAGGCTGGGCGATCCTCGGCCACTTTTGCGGCCTTGGCTCCAGAGGCTCCACTCGCTCCGACGCTTCCCGCACTTCCAAGCTCACTCTTTGCTTTAGGAAGGTGACCCGCAGCGGGCACGCGCCAATACGCTTTGGGTGCCTCGGAACTTCGGCTGAGGCGATTAACGCGATCCTCGATCGCGTAGACGAAATCCTCCAACGCCGCGACGTTGTCGCCTCCGAGGACGGAGCGCAGGCTGTTGGCTACCAGCGGACCGGCCCAATCGAACGTGTGTACTGCAACCCAGAGCGCTGCCAGAGCGCCGACGCCGGCCGCGAACAGAATCGACAGCCAGCGGCCCCAACGGCGAGTCGGGCGGGAATTTCTTGAGGAGGTGGGCATGCCGGAAGCTGGGTCGATGGGAGAGCCGGGCTAGCGTAATCCTCGACGCGCACAAAGGCCCATTTGTTGGCGCGCTTTCGCCGCAGGGGGGCCGCTCGAGAGCCACGTGTAGCGCCTGGGCAACGGACGACGCTTTTCTGGCTCGCGTGAGCGTGTTCTAACTGCCTGCGATGTGGGCAAGTGCTCGGGCTGCCAGCGTTTTCGCTTTTCTCGCTGCAGTCACGATGGGGCATGGAGCGCGAGCCGAGACATCGGCGCTCAGACCTCTGAGTGTGCAGGCGCCAGAGCTGTTCGAATCAGGCATCGCGGCCGAGGGGCTTGGCCTGCCTATCCAACGCATCGAGGTGGTCAGCGCAGACCCGAAATGGTTCGTCCCTGTGCGCTTGCGCTATGTGAACGTTGGCGAGCGCCTCAGCGCGGAGGTGGCTCGGCGTGCGCTGCGCGAAGTCTTGGCCACGGGTGGTTATGCCAGCGCACGTGCTGAAGTCGAAGTAATTCCGGGCGGCGCGCTGCTGCGTCTACGCGTCGTTCCCCGGCGAATCGTCGCGAGTGTCAAGCTGCGGGGGCTGCTCCTCGACGAGGACGACATCACGCAGGCTACCGCGGTAGCTATTGGGGCAGAAATTGTCTTTGACGATATCCAACGTGTCGCTCTGCACGTTCGAGACTATTACGATGCTCGCGGCTTTCCGGACGCGAGTATTGATGTGCAGGCGCTGGATACCGACGACCCACTGCGCGTGTCCTTGGTGATTTCTGTTGCGGCAGGCCGCCTGCGGAGGGTGAAGAGCCGTGTTTTTCTGGTAGAGCCCCGTGGCGCCACGCCTGAGGTTGACGCCGTGCTTGAGGGCTATGGTCTGGGGATTGGGGATCGTTTGGATGCCCGGCTGCTCGAGCAGGCAGACGCTGCGTTGGTTAAAGAGTTGATCGTGCGAGGCTGGCAAGCGGCCAAAGTGACACATGAGGTCTTGCGCGCTGCATCTTCACTCCGAATCTCCGTGAAGCTCGGTCGCCGTGCGGTTATCGAATTCGAGGGCAATCAAAGCTACGACGCGTCACAGTTGCTGCTTGCTTTGGAGCTTGACACGCGCGAAGACCGGCAACCGGAGAGCCTACGCGAGCGGCTGCGCGATTTCTATGCTCGGCGCGGGTTCTGGGACGCGACGGTTGAGCTACGATTAGAACAGCGCGGCAGTAATACAGCGACAGCCTATCACTTTAGGATTGTTGAGGGGGTGCCGCTGCGCGTGGTCGGGCGTCGATACCCCTGCCTGACGGGCGACCGCAGCGCTCCCGAGCTCGACGCTGAAATTGACAGCTTCTTAGTCGAGGATCTCCCCGGACCTGGGCTGTATACAGCGGTTGATTCTCGCACTCTCGATGCGCTCGTGGGTGCGCACGGCGCCAAGAGTTCCCGACCCGTCCCCTACCTTCCCGATCCGATCCGAAGCTACGTTCCGGAGGTCTACGAGCGCGCGCTCAAGCATGTCCAGGGGCTGTATCGTTCGGAAGGCTACCTTTCAGCCACGGTGGGGCCGCTACAATTAAGTCGCCGCCGCTGCGCGCCCGGCTCAACACCGACCGAGTGCCACCCGCTTCCGCTCAAAGTGTCGATCGCGCCCAGCTGCTCGTTCGACGAACGCGGAGTTCCTCTCGAAGAGGCGGCGCCAGCCGCCGCTAGCTCCTGTCAAGTCAATCGCACCACCGGCACGTTTTGTGAGGCCTCGGTGACGCTTTCGATCCCCATCAAGCTGGGACCGCGCACGAAGTTGTACGATGTTTCCTTCGAGGGAAATCACAGGCTAACGGAGCAGCAACTGGCCCAAACTGCTGATGTGACGCTTGGCGACAACGCGTCCCAAGCGCTGCTCGATGCTGCACGGCGTCGGCTATTAGAACTCTACGCAGAAGAGGGATTCGCTTTTGCTAACATTGAAGCCAACCTCGATCTCTCTCCCGATCAGACCCGAGCGCGCCTTCGCTTCAGCATCATTGAACGCGAGCAGGTGCGGGTTTCTCGCATTGTGATCAAGGGTGCACGGCTCACCAACGAGAATCTAGTTCGCAGGCGCGTCGCCCTGCGAACCGGTGAGCTTTATCGTCGCAGCCTGCTGCGTCAAACCGAGGAGCGGCTTGCGACGCTGGGGGTCTTTTCCGCCATCCGTGTCGACTTCGAGGATCCGGATGTTTATGCTCGAGAAAAGGTGGTGGTGGTTGAGGTTAAGGAGCGAATTCCGCAGTATTTGGAGCCGGCTCTGGGTTTCAGTTCAGGCGAAGGCTTTCGCGGAGGCCTCGAATACGGTCACCGCAACCTGCTGGGAGAGGCCGTTCAGCTCACGCTTCGCGGCCGCTTCAACTATTTGCCTTCAGGCCTGATTCTGGAAGATGACGTTCGGCGCAAGCGCCCGCCTGGGATTGCTCAGCAGTTGGAGCGAAACATCTCGCTGGTCTTTTTGTTGCCGGAGGTCGGACTCGGACCACTCTTCGGGCTGAGCTTGGAGGGGATCGATTTGCGCGACAACGCTCGCGACTACGGGCTAGTCAAGGATGCGGGTATTGCCACACTGAATTATCGACCATCGCTCCGGTTTTCCGTTCAAATGGGAGGTGCGATTGAGTTCAATGATGCGACCATCTTTTTCGATGGCAATGCTGCCGCCGAGAAGCAACGCTTGAGCGACTTCATCCGCGCGAATCCTGGCCAGCGCGATCGTTTTCGGGTCCCCGAGGGCCAGACGCGCGCGCTTGCGGAGCGCGTGGGATTCAGCTGGGATCGGCGCGATGCCCCCCTGGATGCCACCAAAGGCACGCTTATTTCGGCCGACGTTGAACACGTGAGTGCGGTTCCGATCCGAACCGGCAATGACTCCCCGGTGTCCGTGCCGGTACCCGGTGGCACCGTTGTTTCAGCTCCCGATCCGTTCGAGCCTTCGCGCGGAGATTTTTTTAGGATCACCCAACGCAACGCGGGTTACCTGCGCCTGAAGGACAACGGCCTGGCGTTGGCGCTGAGCCTGGGCTGGGGGGTTGTGGTTCACACTAATAGTACGTCGCAGACTTATCCCGATCGCTTGTTCTTCATGGGCGGCGTGGATTCTCTGCGGGGCTTTTCGCAAGATTCAGTCGTGCCCGAAGATGTGGCGCGCCGCGTGGTAGCAACCGACGCCGAGGTGGCCCAAGGGAGTGGTAATCTGACGCTGCGTGAAGTGGTGATTCGGGGCGGGGACATCTACATCAATCCGCGCGCTGAGTTGCGCATTCCTCTCACAGCCAGCTTGAAGACGGCACTCTTCGTTGACACAGGGAATGTCTGGACAGCGCCTGTCGAAGTCCTGAAAGCCCCTGCCCTGCGCACCACCGTGGGTACAGGCCTGCGGGTGGCCACCCCAATTGGACCGCTCGTTTTCGACTACGGCATCAATCTGGAGCAGCTTTTTGCGCGAGTCGTCCCGGGGTATGAGAATCGCCGGCCCTGGGAGGATTTCGGAGCTTTTCATTTTAGCATCGGTGTGTTCTGACGTGCGCCGAGTGAGCCCGTTCCCCGTCACCCTTTGGGGTCAATTGCGACGTCAGTCGCCGCGCTATACGCTCGGGGTGGGCCTGCTCGGGCTCTATCAGTATTCTCAGTACTGGTTTGATACGCGTCTGCAGATCGCTGTCGACGCTGCGACCAAGGGCAATCGCGAGCTGGCGTTGACGCTCGGGGTGAGCTTGACGTTGGTCGCCCTAGGCGCCTTCTTTGTGCGCGTGTGGTCACGCGTGGCCATGTTCAACGGCGGGCGAATTGCTGAGTATGAGCTCCGCCAAACGCTGCTTGAACGTTTGCATGCCCTCGGTCCGTCATTTTATCGGCGCATGAGCACCGGCCAAATCATGACGCGGGTCACCAATGATTTGGTGCAAGTCCGCATGCTGCTTGGATTCGCGATCCTGAATCTGGTGAACACTGTGTTTGGATTCATCAGCACCTTCTCGGTGATGCTGGGAATTTCTTGGAAGCTCACCTTAGCGTCCTTGGCGACGCTGCCCCTCTTGACGCTCGTAACGATGCGTTTCTCCCGGCAAATGTTCGGGAAAATGCGTTCCAATCAGGAAGCGATTGGCAAGTTGAGCGAACGCGTCCAATCCAGCATCGCAGGAGTGCGGGTCGTGCGCGCTTTTGGTCTCGAAGGCCGTGAGCAGTCCGAGTTTCAGAAGAATAACCTGGATTATCTGGAGAAGAATCTAAGCCTGGCCAAGCTGCGGGGAGCGATGGGGCCGGTGATGCAGGGCATCACATCCGTTGGGATCCTGATCGTGTTCTGGTTTGGGGGTTATTTGATGCTGAAGGGGGAGATCAGCTCGGGCGGCTTTCTGGCATTCTATCGCGCGCTGGCTCGCTTGAGCTGGCCACTCATGGCGCTCGGCTTTTTGGTGGGCTTGGTGCAGCGCGGGCGAGCTTCCTACGCCCGCCTCACAGATATCTATTCGGCGGTCCCCGATGTGGTGGATGGCGGAAAGACGCTTCCCGGTAAACTGCGTGGCCAGCTTGAGGTGAGAGATCTGAGCTTCAAGTACGGAGAAGCTGAAATACTCCGGCACGTCTGCTTTGAATTGCAAGAGGGGGCCTCTCTCGCCATCGTCGGGCGGACGGGCAGTGGCAAGAGCACGCTCGCGATCTTGTTGGCTCGACTGGAAGATACGCCGCGCGCTAGCGTGTTTCTGGATGGCGTCGACATCTGCGACTTGCCGCTAGCCACGGTGCGCGGCGCTGTGGGCTATGCTGAGCAGACCGCATTTTTGTTCTCGACGACAGCCGGGCGCAACATCGGCTACGTGTTACCCGATCCGGACACGGAGCTTGCGCTCCAAACGATTCGCGAGGCAGCGAAGGAAGCGCGTATCCTCGACGAGGTGCTCGGATTACCGGACGGCTTTGACACGGTCGTGGGGGAACGCGGTGTGCAGCTCTCGGGCGGCCAAAAACAGCGTATTGCGCTGGCCCGTGCGTTTGTGGCCGACGCTAAGATCTTAGTGTTGGATGATCCACTGAGCGCGGTCGATGCGCGCACCGAAACCGCGATTTTGGAGGCCATCGATCGGCAGCGTGCGCGGCGTGGCTTGATCTTGATCACGCACCGCGTCGCGGCGGCAGAACGATGCGATCAAATCCTAGTGATGGATCAGGGCAGATTTGTGGAGCGTGGAACGCACGCGGAATTGGTCAAGGCTAGCGGCCTTTATTCCATCTTTGCCGAAGAGCAACGTATCGAACGTGAGCTTGAAATCTTGAGTCAGGAAGGCAGCAATGCCGTAGCGGTGGGTACATGACAGAAGTTGCAACCGCCCAATCCAAAGGTCGAGCCGAGGAGAAACTCAAAGCTTTTCACGAGGAGGCCAGCTTTGGGAAGGCCTACGACGGTCGGCTTTTGGCCAAATTGTGGCCGTTCGTGCGGCCCTATCAGAGGCTCTTGTGGGTCGCCGTGATTGTGATCCTGGTCAGTGCGTTTGGCAGTCTGGCGCGTCCGCTCGTGATGAAGCACGCGATCGATGAGGGGGTGCTCTCGGGAAATGAGCAGGTTCTGATGAACGCAGGTTTCACGCTGGCATTCATCGCCGTCATGGAGCAAATCCTGCTTTTCGTCCAGACGTATGCCGTCCAGATCGCTGGGGCCAAGTCGATGGCCGATCTGCGAGGCGCGGTGTTTCGCTTCCTGCACGGCCTGCGCCAAGGGTTCTTTGATACGCAGCCCGTGGGGCGTCTGGTCACGCGCGTGACCAACGATGTCGACGCCATCCAGGAGATCTTTGCTTCGGGTGCGCTCAACGCGGTCGGTGATCTGGTCCGGCTGATTGGGATCGTCATCCTGATGGTGATGCTCGATCCAAAGCTTTCGATGATCGCCTTCGCCGCAACGCCGCTCGTGGGGGCCATGGTGGTGTTTGTTCGCCGCCGGCTGCGCGAGTCTTTTCGGGAAATCAGAGCAAAAACAGCCCAAATGAACGCCACCATGAGCGAGCAAGTGAACGGCATGGCGGTCGTTCAAGCGTTCACGCAGAAGGAAGCGGCAGCCCGGGAGTTCGATAGAATCAATGTGAGCTATCGTGACGCGAATGTGCGGGCCATCAAGTATGAGTCGATGCAAGATGCCGCCATCGAAATGGTCGGTGCGGTGTGTCTGGCCTCGATCATCGCGGCGCTCGGCTATCACTCTGTCAGCTTTGGGACCATCGTGGCTTTCAACGCCTATCTGCTCATGTTCTTTGAGCCGATCAGCGCGTTGGCCCAGCGCTACGTGCTGCTCCAGAGCGCGATGACGGGCGCGGAGCGAGTCTTTTCGTTGCTGGAGGTCGAGGCAGCCGATGCCCCCAAGCTGCCCAACAGCACCGAGCCTTCTGATAAGAGTGCCGCTTTCTCGCTCGAAAACGTGGTGTTCGGATATAAGCCTGAACGGCCAGTGTTGCACGGTGTTAGCTTCTCTGCCAAGCGCGGCGAAAAGCTGGCGCTCGTGGGCCCCACGGGTTCCGGGAAGACCACCATCGCTTCGCTGCTGCTCCGGCTCTACGACATTCAGCAGGGTTCAATCTTTGTGCAGGGCCGGGATGTTCGGGGTTTTTCTCGCGAAGAACTGCGGGCGAACTTTTCGGTGGTGCCCCAAGATGTCCACCTCTTCCCGGGCACGATCGCTTCGAACATCGCGTCGGGCGAGCCCGATCTCGCACGTGTGGAGAAGGTTCTGCGTCAGCTCCAGGCGTGGGATATGCTGGCCTCTAGGCCCTTGGGGATCCAGGCTCGCATCGAAGAGCGGGCGACCAACTTTTCCGCCGGAGAACGCCAACTGATCGCGTTCGCAAGAGCGTTGTATCGCGATGCGCCGATCGTGATTCTGGACGAAGCCACGGCCAGTGTGGACAGCGACACGGAGTCACGCCTGCAGAAGGCGGTGGAGGAGCTGCTGAAGGATCGAACCGCGCTCATCATTGCGCATCGACTGAGCACGATTCGCGCAGCTGATCGCATCGTGGTTTTCCAAACAGGCCGGGTTGTCGAGAGCGGCTCGCATGAAGAGCTGCTGCGCCACGGTGGGCTTTACGCGAAGTTGCACTCGCTGCAATTCGCTAAGGATCACATCGAGCCCCGAGGGGCCACTCCCGCGTCCACTCGGACATAGAAATCCGCGCACGTATCATTTCTGATGCGAATCACGTTCGCATCCACCGCTTCAATCAAGGCCTCATTGCCAGCTGCGAGCGAGAATGAGCTGTTGGTCTCCTGAAAAGCCAAAAAAATCCCAAGCTGAGTCGGCACCTGACCGAACCCGTGTGGGAACTCATAACGGCGCCCGGGAGGGAACACCAAGAATGGCTCATCAAATCCGTTGCTCTCGTAGCGCGAGAGCGTTAGATCCGTATGGCCACCAGTAAAACGCACGGTGTCTTGTGAACTGCCGCCCGTATCACACGTCGAACTACAACCGACCGCCGAGAACGAAGCCACGCTGAGCAGCAGCCAGCAGAGCACTCCCACCCAACGCTGCACCTGGGATTCACGGCAGTTGGCGGAGAAAAGCAACACAGCCCCGCTAAGGTATCCCCGTTCTGCTACTCGAACCAGCCCTGAACGACAGCGCGCTCGCCTAAGACCGCCAGCACATCTTCGGCGCGGCCGATCTCGCGTGCGCTGAAAGGCCGAAAAATACGGCCGACTTCGACCAACACCACGAGCGCTCCGTGCACAAAGAGTGGGATCATCGCCATACCGCGCAGCCCTATTGCTGAGCGGCCGAGCCTGCCTGCGATGTGGCGACCGACCTCGCCGGGCTCGGGCTCAACAATCACGGTGCGATTGGCCCGTGCCGCGCTCAGCGAGGGGTCACCCTCCATCAGTTTTTCACCGAGCAAGTGCTCCGTGCCAACGCCGTGTGTGTACATCGTGATGGTGCTGCCGAGATCCATTCTGACTCGATGCAGGAGCGCCACGTCTGCTGAGACGGCCTTGGCAACTGTGGAGAGCGTGAGCGGTAAAGCGGCCTGGAGCGTCTCGGCGTGACTCAAGACACCGACGGGATCAACGGCGCTTTGCCGAGTCACACTGTGCGCTTCGTGCCGATACGGCTTGGGCTGGCCCGACACCATCTGTTCACGGCTTGGCGGCGGCGGCGGATCGCTCAGCGGGCCAGAGGCGCGCGTTTCCAACTGAGCGCTGATTTGCGCCAGCTCATTGATCGTGAGCTTCAAGCCCTGGCTGCTCAGACCTTCAATGTCATCGAAGCCCCGCCAGACGTTCCAGGTTTCATGCCGGACCAGGGAGCCTGCAGGAATGCGCCCACTCACGACACCATGCGTGAGGACTCCGAAGGCGATGGGGCCCACGACCACTACGCCGTTGGTAACAAACCAGCGGTCAGGCAATTGTTCGTCGATGGCGACTAGCCCCATGATTGTCTCTCAGAGTTCAACGGTGGTGGTGAAGGAGGCAACAATGAAAGATAAGGAAGGTATACACCATACACGCGCCTACACTTGAGCACAATCGCGAACTGCCCAACTCTTGCCATTCCAAGTCCAAACCGCCACCAGGTGCTCACCAGGTGCCCCTTTCCCTTGGAGTGCTGCTACCGAACGCCTACGCTCTCAGCCATTGTTTATCGCACTTGTAGGACATACTGAATTTCTGGAATCCATCTGAGATGAAAACTGGGCGTGTGTGGCTGGTGGGGGCGGGGCCTGGGG
>CAZSUA010000047.1:0-24178 GCA_964609655.1 uncultured Polyangiaceae bacterium
TAGCCCATGAAGTTGTGCGTGATGAACTGCGTGCTGCAGAGCTTGCGCAGGATCCGCACTTGGTCGTGCTGGAAGCGCACATTTAACCAGGAGCCGTAACGCTGCCAATCGAGCAAGAGCGAAGGATTGTGCGAATTGATATCGTCAGGAATCGGGATTTCTGCCCACTCACCGTAGGTATGGCCCCAAAAATGCGTTCCCCAGGCCGCATTCAAAGCTCCGAGTGACTTGTGCCGCGCGCGCAACCAATCGTGAAAATCCGCGCGACAGGTGGGACAAGAGCAGCCATTGTTCCCGAATTCATTATCCGTTTGCCAACCGATCACGTTCCGATTTTTGGCGTAGCGCTCCGCCATCGCGTTCGTGATGCGCTCGGAGAGCAAACGAAAGGTTCCCGAAGTGAAGCAGTTGTTCTTGCGCACGCCCCAAACGGTGCGCTGACCATTCGGCTTCATCGCTAACGTTTCGGGGTACTTCCTTGCCACCCAAGCCGGCATGATCCCGGTGGGCGTCCCCAAGATGACTTGGATCCCGTGGCTCGCTAGCACTTCAATCGCAGCATCAAGCCAGGCAAAATCGAAACGGCCTTCCTCGGGCTCACACTTGACCCACGAAAACTCGGCCAACCGGACGATGTTGAAGCCTGCTGCCTGCATTTGGTCAGCGGTTGCTTCCCAGGATTCCTCGGGCCAGTGTTCGGGATAGTAGTCAACGCCAATGTGCATGGTGGCGGACGCTAGCCGAGCACTCGGCGGCTGTCATGCAATAGCGTTAGCACTCTGCGGTCAAATGCGAACGCTAGCCGAGGCCAACTCCGAAAGGCGAGTAGGCACCGTTCCGGAGATTTTCGGCCCATAGTTGGGGTTCGTGCCCTGCGAACCCGGGGGTCCTAGGTCTGCTCAAGCGGTGATGATGGGCAACCGATCGCTCGCGCCCGTGAAATAACGCGAAGAAGTATCAGCGTAGTGCTGCGCGAAGCGTGGCGTCCACCCCTCCAGGGTGATGAATGGAACACCGTAGCCCTTGTGGCCCCAACGCTCAAATTCAGCAGGAGGCAAGCCCATCGCCTGCAAGACGGTCGCTAACCACTGACTGTACAGGAGCCCCATGTACTGCATTCCACCGGCACCCGGATCGAAGGCTGAACCGGGATTGTTGAAGCGCCGGAAATCCACGAGCTGACCCGTTTTGAAATAACCTGCAGCGCCGCCAAAGGTGACGACAGGAATGGAGATAGAACCGTGCGTTTCCATGCCGCACTCTTGGGTCCACGCTAGAAGTGAATTATCGAGATAAGTAGTTCCAGGAACTTCCTCAATGTCGAGCTTGGATGCCAGATCCAGCAGCGAAAACTCGAACACCTTTTGATACGAATCCACTAGCGTTTGTTGGGGTGTCGGCAGCTGCCACTGGTGCGCAATTTCTTGGTGCCAATCGCCACCGTAAGCGGCAAAGTGCGAGGTATCACCGAGCCCAAACACACCGATCCGGCTGGCGCCGCACGTGAACGCAGCCACGACCACATCATTGAAAAGCTGGCAGTATTTCGCCGCCTCTGCCGCACTGTTCCCACGCGAATCGCGACTATCCTCGGTAGCTTTCTGCAGATTGGTGCAACTGACGTTGGTGGTGAGCTTGCGCTGGAGCTCGGCGATGCGGGCCATGTGATCATCCAGGCGCTGCTTATCAGCTGTCGACAAGCGCTGATTCCCATTGCGCAGGCGCTGATAACTTTCGAGCACACGATCCACAATCGGTGGACGTGAGGTGCCCTGAGCCATTTGGGTGCCGAACACGCGGTCGAAGAGTTCGCGCGAACCCTCGACACCTCGCACACTCTCGATGGTGCCCGCTTTTGCGGCAGGATCCGAATAATTCCAAGAGATCGGCCGCGTGGACATCACCATGGCGCGTTCGCGAATATTGGTGGTGTCAGGATAAAATGTGGAAGAAAAAGCTAGGATCTGATCGATCGTGGGGCGGGGGGAGCTCTGAACGGCGAGGCCATCCCCACCGTTCCCATCGTTGCGCGCGTAATTGCCGAGATGCAGACCCGTGTTGTGCGAAATATAGAAGGGCACATCGAAGCCCCAGAGCACATTCATCTTGGCAATCAGCGCGGGCGTGAGCTTGGCAGCGGGTGCTCGGAGCACTTCGGAGAGCACGCTATCTCCGGCCGTTGCAGTTGCCTGCAGCGTTCCGTAGCTCGCCATGTGATCGGGAAAGAGCGCCGCTGTCTTGTCCGCCATGCTGCGCGCAGGGAACATGTTACTCTCAAAAGCGCCTCCGTGGTCCGTGGTGAGCCAGAACAGGCGAGGAGCACGCGTAAAAGCGGGCTCTGCTCCGAATGCTGTTTTGCCTAGAAGCGAAGGCAAAATAGGCAGTGCTAGGCTTGCTCCGCCAGCGCCAAGCAACACTTGGCGGCGGGTAATGTCAAAGGTTCGGCGAATCATGGGGGATCCTTATTCGAAGTTCCGGCGGCGAAAATCGGGTGTAAGAGCGGCGGCTGAAAGCAGATCTGAAATCTTGCCACTCACCAAAGCTTTTCGGGCATCTTCGAGCGCGCAGCCATCCGTTGTCGTGTCTTCCCAGCGGGCGTAGGTGTAACGAAAAAAGCTTCGCGCCAAGCACGCTTCCACCTTCGAGCTACTCTGCACTAGAGCCATGAGCTCGCTCGGCGTGGAAATGGCCTGCTGATCACCCAAGACAACCTGTGGCACGCCATCCGTCTTCACAGGCTTCGAACCACTTGGCATGCCCGTGGCATCGTAGAGCTTCTGCTCGGTGCGGAAGCGCCCCAGCGAGTCGAAGCCCTCCGTCGCAAAACCTAAAGGATTGATGATCGAAGCGTGGCACGCGCCGCACACGGTGCCGGGTTGCTCGGTGATCTGTTCCACAGTTTCGCGGGTGGTGAGCCCGGGCTCAAGCTCCGGGGGCTTGGCGTTCGCTCCCGGAGGCGGTGGCGGAATCGAATCACACAGCACATTTTTACGGATAAAAACCCCCTTCATGATCGGCCGCGTGTTGGCGGACCCCGTCGAAAGGAAGAGCGCACGCGTCAATAGCCCAGGGCGCTGCCCCAGAGGAAAAGCAGGGGGCGCGGCGACTCCATCCCAAACCGGAACGCCATAAATCTTGGCGAGTTCTGGCGCTCGCGCAAACGACAGCTCGCTGGTCACCAGTGCACCTACCGTCGCAGGCTTCTGCCAGGTGTAGTAGTCAACCAACCCCACCACATCATCGATCATGCTTTGATTGAGTGTCGCCCCGGGCAAATCGCCACCAGCAAACGCTTTGAATACAGGGTCCGCCACCTTGGCGTTCAACAGAGGCACATCAGTGACCCGCATCCAATCCTCCCAGAACTCGTGCAACGCCGTTTGAGCTCGCGGACTGGCGATCATGCGCGCCACTTGGGCTTGAAAAACCGTCGGCGTGAGCAGCGTCCCGTCGGCGGCGCTGGCTGCCAGCTCGGTGTCGGGGAGCGTCTGCCACAGCTGATAGGAAAGGCGCGAGGCAATCTCGTAGGCAGAGAGTTCATACACGGCAGGGTGATTGGGCACCGCGGCTGCCCCGTGTTCGACAAAGTACAGAAATTCCGGCGCATTCAACAGCACTCCGATCATATCCGCATAGGCCGCCGAATCAGCAGTGGTTGAGGCGCCATACACCGACTTATAGAACATTACATCCTCTGCAGTTAACGCTCTACGTAGCGCTTTGGCGCCAAACTGACGAATGAATGAATCCAGGCAGGCTGCATCGTTGCTGGCGTCCGCGTCCGTGGCACAGGCGCCAACGACGCTCGCCAAGTGTGCGCTCGTGGTCAGCTCATTCCCGAGCGCCACTCCAACCGAATAAAATCCGTCGACATGAACTTGCTGAAGTGTTTGATCCAGACGCCGATAGCTACCGTGGATATCTTCGGGTACAGGCTCACGTCGATCACGCGGCAAGGTGGCGAGCGCTGGACCCACAGCACCAACAATCACGTCGACCTCCGCTTGCGCGACAAGGCCTGTCAGCAGATCGGAAAGGGTATTTCGGTATTGAGCCACGGTGAGACGGCGCAATACAGCTGGCTTCGGTTGTGCCTCCACGCCACAAGCAAACGAGCGTGTCTCCGTCGTGACCGTGGCGGCGCCCCCCAAACTGCTGCCTGGCCCGCCAACGGCACTTCCCCCCGTAGCGTTGAGATCCGGAAGCCCCGAATTTCCACCGAGACCGGTCAGATCCGTCGATACCGCGGGACGCCCGCCAGGCCTCCCTCCAGCCAGCTCACCGCTGCAACCTAGGGCCGCAAAAAGGACGACAACCGTGGAATTTTTTAGTGATCCCGAAACCGGTAGACGGTTGACCAGGGAAGGACGATTTCTCACGGCACCGAGTAACGCGGAGCCGCTGACCTGGCTCATCATTTCTCTTCTCTCGCCGCCGCTCCTACGTCAGCGCTCAAACCCCCTACGCAAGCATTTCAGTGATCGGGCCTTTGTTGTACGCGGGCAAACCGAAGCTCGTGGCCGGAACCTTAAAGGCGTTCAGCACGGTGACCAACAGATCATTGATACGCCGCGTGTTCTCGATCGGATCGCCCACACGCACGTGCCGCCCCGGCTTGAGCGCTCCGTTGACATTGCCGAGCGTGAGATTCGGGCAATTCACGCTGTGGTGCACCTGCGCATTTCCCATCGTCTGCGTGTAGAGCACGAGCGTGTTGTCGTACACGCCAAAATCCTTGAGGCGCTGCGCCAGGAGCGCGAGCTGCTCAGTATTCCAGATTGCGGTTTTCACGTATTCCTGGGCCTGCTTGATCCATTCCGCGTTCGCAGGTCCTTGGCTAGGCCCGAGGTGCGAGAGCGCATGCCAGCCCCCTCCCGTGTTGCCCGTCCACGGGAACACCAGATCATTGCCTTCGACAGACATCTGGAAACTCGCAACACGTGTGAGATCACACGCCAGCGCCATCGCCAGCAAATCAAACTGGGCTGCCACCAGCTGCGGCATCAGATCCAAGTGGAAATAAGCCTCACATTGGGTGGGATTTTCCTTGTCGCAGGTGAGGGGCTCCGCAGGCTTCTGACAGCCAACGAGAGCGAGCTTGCCAATGTTTTGTTCGACGCCACGAAACGCTGTGAGGTATTGGTCGAGCCGCTCACGGTCCGTTTGCCCGAGCCGCGCCTGAATCGAGGTGGCCTGGCTGATCGCGAAGTCCAACACCGAGGCATTTTCTTGCCTGACTTGGTCCGCCGCCGCCGGATCTCCACCAACGTCTGTGAAGAGCTTCTCCCAGACTAGGTGCGGTATCTGTTGCGGTGGTGCAGCTTGCCTGGCTGCGCTCCACGATGCCGCGCCCTTCGAGCCCGTGCCATCACCGGTGAAGACGCCGAGCTGAAGTGATGGGTAGCGAGTATCTTTCCCGATGTGGCTAGCGAGCTCGTGATCGATGGAGATCCCGTCACCCACTAAGTCGCCGTCGTCCCCACCGGTGACGGGGTTGATCGCCGGCATTCCCGTGAGCATGGCGCAGTAGGCATCATGATTGCCGAAAGCATTTTCCAACCCTTCGACGACCACGAGATCTTGCTTGAAAGCCTCGAGGGGCTTCAAGATTGGCGACATCTGGAAATTGGGATCGTTCAATGCGGTGCGCCCAGAGCACGGGAAATCAGCTATCTGCCCGCTGTTGACGTCAAACGCCGGCATCCCAGGCCAAAAGTACTCACCGAGACAAGCAAAGGGTTGCACGTAGGCGATAAAACGCGCGGGGCTCGAGGGAGCTTGAGCGCGACTGAACGACTCGAAAAGCGGCAGAGCAATTACACAGCCCGCACCGCCCGCTAAGAACACTCTTCTCCGAATCGTGCGAGACATGGATGGCCTGGTGGATCGGTTCATGGTGTGCACATTAACAATCACTCCACGTTTGGGGGCGCGAGCAACGGAGTCAGGACTTGATTTTACTATTGGTAGCTTGTCCATCGAGCTTCTGTCAATTGTGTCGTCTGATTATGTATTTGCCACAACTTTCCTTCCTCCCACTCATCGCTACATCTAAAAAACGACATGTACACATCCCCACTTGTTGATGTTCATGCGACGTCGTGAAGCAGGTATGGAAAGTCATAGTGTCGCTATCCTTGACGCCTCGTTATCTAGGTATAAGTGCCTGAGCACGACGAACAAGGTACCGGCTAGTACCAGCTTGTCCTCTCTACATCATCGACCGTCTCGCTGAGCAACAGATTCCAAGGACCGAGTGACTGGACACACTACTCGGCGACCGATACACTAATATTCTATTCGGTCGCGTTGGCTCCGTTGGGAGCCCATGAAGGTGAAAGTCGCCATGTGGAATTCTCGCAGATTTACGACGGCTCTTTTCGCGACATCGTTGAGTGTTTTTTCCTGCCAAGGCTCGCTGGATGGCCAAGCCAAGCGCCCAGGCCAAGGGCCCGGAACAACGCCGAGCGCCACGCCTAGCACCGTTCCCGATTTCACGATGATGAATCCGGGAACCGGGAATTCACCGCCCGCCCTCAGCCAATTGCAGGACGAGCCGGTCGTGATGCACCGCCTCACCGGCACCGAGTACGACAACACGGTGCGCGACCTCGTGGGCACCAATCTCAGTTTGGCGCGTACCTTCCCGTCGAAAGAGCTGGCCCGCGGCTTTGACAACAACGCTTTCACCCTGACGTTCCCGGCCCAGCTCGCAGAGTCCGCCTATACAGCTTCTCAACAAGTCGCCAAGCGCATCAGCTCGAATCTTGCTACTTTCGTTCCCTGTGCTTCGACGCCTGATCAGGCGTGCGCACGGCAGTTCATCACGAGTTTCGGTCAGGAAGCGTTGCGGCGTCCGCTCGCCGCAGACGAAATCGAAAAGCTTGTGGCAGTGTTCGACATTGGCAACCGGCGAACCTTCGCGCGCGGCATCGAATTGGTGGTGTCTTCACTCACCATCTCAGCCCCTTTCTGGTACCGGATGGAGTTCGGGGATGGGCAAGCTGTGCCCAGTAAGCCGGACATGATGCGCCCCACGTCCTTTGAAATGGCAACCCGTCTTTCCTATTTAGCTTGGAATTCAACGCCGGATTCAGGCTTGCTGAGCGCCGCCCAACAAGACGAGCTGAAAACACCCGAGCAGATTCAAGCCGCGTTTGCGCGCCTGCTCACCGATCCGCGGGCCCACGAAGCCGTCGCCAACTTCAACGATCAGTGGCTGCAGATTTCGCGCGTAGCGGCGGTCAACAAGGATCCCATGCTTTTTCCAACCTGGAAGAGCACGATGGGCGAAGCGATGGGCAGGGAGCTCGCCATGTTCTCCGAACAGATCGCGTGGAATAGCCCGCGCGGCTTTGAAGATCTCTTCACCAGTAGCGCTAGCTTCGCGAACGCAGATCTGGCGGCGTTCTATGGCGCGACCGGCGCAACGGGCGCGACCGATACAGACTTCACAGCGGTGACGCTTGATTCCGCCAAACGCGCAGGGTTCTTTGCGCGGGCTGGATTTCTGGCACTCGAAGGCTTCAATCAAACCTCGCCGGTACGCCGTGCTGCGTTCATTCGACGGCGCCTCTTGTGTCAGGATCCGCCGCCTCCGCCGCCGAACGTCAGGAACACGCCGATCCCGCCGTCAGCTTCGAATACCACCAAAGATCGTGCGATCGCCCATTCGAGCAATCCAGCCTGTCTGGGGTGCCACGCGCTCCTCGATCCAGTGGGTTTCGGGCTCGAGAATTACGACGCTATCGGTGCGTATCGGACTACTGAGAACGGATTGGCCGTGGATGGGGTGGGCACCATTCTGCAGAGCGATATCGGTGATTTCAAAGGCGCAGTCGAGCTGGGCCAAAAGTTTTCGGTGAGTGTTCAGGCACAGGAGTGCATGGCTCAACAGCTCTACCGATTCGCCTATGGCCGTTCGCCGAGTGAACAGCGTTACGCCTCGGTCACGCGACTGGCCAGCGTGATTAAAGCCACGGGCGGCAACTATCCAGAGCTCCTGCGCACGCTGGTCACTTTAGACGAGTTCTTGTATCGCCCGAAAACACCTAGCTGAGCAACGGCCGAGCGAAGAAGAGGCCGCCCCCTGACGAAACGGGATCGGTCGTGATATCGAAGCCCGAATGAAGGCGCGGGCCCAGAAGAGTCGGAAGAAGCACGAGCACCGCCGCACCCAACAGCGAAATTTGGCCGGGCTGAGTGTGTTGGAGCAGCAGCGCGCGGGCTTCGCGGGGAATGTTGAAGCCGTTGTGCGGGGAGCGATTTCGCGCTTCGTGGCTAACGCTCCGGATGGCTCACCGATCGTTGAGATCGGCAGCGGCGCGGGGCAGCTTTATCGGTGGCTGCCAGAAAGTGTGCGCTCTCGCGTCACACTCACGGACGTTTCGAGTGAGTTTGTGAACGCTCTGACGAAAAGCCTCCCGGAGGCGAAGGCCCTACGCGCTGACGCCAGTGCCTTGCCGTTCGCCACAGCCAGCATCGCCGAGGTACTCGGGCTGTGCGTGTTTGATATTCTACCGCAGCCCGAGCAGGCCGTTTCTGAGCTGGCCCGTGTCTTGGTACCCGGTGGCAGCTTCATTCATTTTCTTGATCTGGGCACGAGCCTAGAGCCCGTCTTTCAGCGTCTCGTCGCCGCAGGCAAAGTGCCATTCCCGAATTTCTTCGACGACCAGGCCTTCGCACTTGGGCTTTCGCCGCTCGTCGACTTGCTGGTGGTTGATCGTGCTGCGTTGGAGCTGGTGATCGCGCTGCTCACGCGGGCGAAGCACCCGGCCGCTGCCAGCTTGATATCCTATCTCAAGCCCTTTCTCCCAAATGCTTTCAACCGCGTCAGCGCGGCTCGCTTCTACGTGCAATTGATGAGTAACGCCCAGCAAAGTCGTGAATTCAAGCAGCTGTTGCTCGGCGTACACAAAGTCATCGAACAACCACATTTCCTCCGCCAAGTTCCGTGGCGTCTGCAGGCAGTCGAAACTTTTTCATTGTTTCGCGAGAAGCTGCGGCAAGCATTCATGAGCGCGCCGGATTTCTCTATCACCTTCGACGAGCTGGTCCTCAGTCGTTCCTTCTCCCCCATCAGCGAGAGTGGCTTACCCGCCGCGTGCGGCTATCACGGCCGCTTCATGAGCATTGAGCATTACCTGCCGGAAAGCATCGCCACCAACGTCGGCATCACGCTCGAAGCGATGAACGGCGATGCAACCAAAGAAGCTCCAGAAGGGCGATGGTTCATCCGCGAGGCGGCGGTGCACGTGTGGGTCGCGACCCGCCACTGAGCCAGCAGGTTTGTTGCCGCATTCGACTGGCGGGGTGCTGCACCGGCACGACACCGTCTCGTTTGCTCACTTCTGCCTACATTTGCCGCGAAGCAAGTGCGCCGGCGAAACACAGGCAACCGTGTGCGCCAACGATAAAAACAGGTCACGCTTTCTAAGCCTGCGAAAAGGGCCGTTAAGATCAACGCCACCCATGCCGCTCCCTGCTTCGCTCCGCTTCATCCCAACCCAGCGCTCAGCGAGCAGCGGGTTCGTTGTTGCAAGCCTGGCGGCGCTCCTTCTTTTGGCTTGTACGAACGTGAAGGCCGGCGATCCTGTCATCATCTCCATCTCACCACTCTACGTCGACGAAGGCAAAACAGCACCGCTCACCATTTTAGGTAGCAACTTCTTGGGGGTAGCTCACGTCGATCTCAGCTCACGTCGCAACATCAATATCGACCAGGGCTTCCAAATCTTGCTCGGCATGGGGCCGACCTCCGCAACAGAAGTGAGGCATCATTCGAGCGAGAGCCTGTCCTGCAACGTGCCCTCAACGCTAACGGTTGGCATGCACGAGGTCATTGTGATCACGCCGAGTGGACTTCGCGCAGTTTCGCCCATGCTGCTAGAAGTTCGCGCTCGCAACGTCGTTGGAAGTTCAGGTGGCTCCGGTGGGATGCCAGTGATCCTTGCGTCGGGGGGTGCCCGTTCAGGTTCCATGGGCGGCGCCTCTTCGTTAACCGGCGGTGCTAATGGTGTTGGCGCAGGTGGCTCAATTGGCGCAGGTGGCTCAATTGGCGCAGGCGGCTCAGCTGGTTCGCTCGGCTTGGGCGGCACGCTCGGCGCAGGCGGCTCGCTTCCCAGCGGTGGGAGCGGCGGCGGAATGGGCAGCACTGTCCTCCTCGGCGGTACGCAATGCACCAAGCTTCCTTACGGTGGCGGCGCCTATCTATTCTGTCCCCAGGAGAACGTCACATGGATCGAGGCCAAGCAGCTGTGCGAAAGCATTGGCATGCGGCTCCCTCAACCTGACACTGCCCAAGAAGACCAATTCCTCTTCGCCAATGCTCAGGCATTTGGCATCGAGGAGGCATTCCTTGGCGCATCGGATCAGGCCAACGAGGGCATGTGGATCTGGGAAGATGGGCAACAGTTCTGGCAGGGCACGGCAAATGGTTTCGTGTTCGGAACCCAGTATAACCACTGGGAACCAAGCCAGCCCGCCGCCTTCACAGCAGCTCAAGATTGCGCCATGATCAGCATCCCTATGAACCAGGGAGCCTGGTATGACCGCGGCTGCGGATACACATCAACCGACCTGGTATGCGAGGCGCAGTGATCTGGCCTCACATTTTGCACGTCAAACACACAAATTGTTGAGAGTCGGCGCCAATAAGTGGCCGCCTGCTGGCTGACGAGCGGCAAAGCTCGTGACGCCCGGGACGCGTCGCGCTAGCTTCCGGGCCCATCCAACGAAAGGTTCGACCATGCCCGGCTGGAGCACTCCACTCAATCTCCTCGAAGAAGAACTCATTCAACGCCGCGATGAAGGCGTCAACATTCCCAGCACTCTGCGCCAGAAGATCGCCGAGCTGCACCGCAAATTCGACGCGTACAACACCGCGCTGGTCGACCCGCTCTACGATGAGCTGATGGCGCTCCCCGACGATGCGGAGCTCAGCGCACGCGAGCCGAATGAGCTCGCTGAAATTCGTGCCCTCCGCCCAGCGGGTCCGCGCGATTTGAATTGGAAGCCGAGCGACGCAGATCTCTTGGATCGCTTGCACGGCGCCTGGACGGGGCGTGCCTCAGGCTGTGCCCTGGGCAAGCCCGTTGAAGGCGTGGGCGTTCTGTCGACGAGCGGAGGGAAGCTCGTCGGCCGCGAGCGAATCAAGACCTACCTCAGCAATCGAGGTGATTGGCCGCTCAAGGATTATTTCTCGGGACGCGATGCCAGCGACGGGCTGAAGATTATCTGCAAGCCCTCGCAGCGCGAAACCATCGCCTACATGGAGCCGGACGACGACATCCACTACACGCTGGTGGGCTTAGCCGTCATTGAAGAGAAGGGCCCTGAATTTACCTGGCAAGATGTCGGCCTGTTTTGGCTCGACCATATCCCGCAAACTAACATTTGCACCGCCGAAGCTCAGGCCATGATCAACCTGCAGAATCGCTCGATTCGCGGACGCCACGGCAACGCCACTCCGGCTTTCACGCGACGCTATCGCAATCCCTACCGTGAGTGGATTGGTGCCCAAATCCGCTCAGATGGTTGGGCTTATTGCTGCGCCGGCAAACCGGAGCTAGCTGCGGAGTTCGCCTGGCGAGATGCGCATTGGACTCACGAGCGGAACGGCATTTACGGTGAGATGCTGTTTGCCGCGATTCAAGCAGCGGCGTTTGTCGAATCCGATCCGAGACGCCTAGTGGAGATTGGCCTTTCCGAGATCCCTCAGGATTGTCGCTTGGCCGTCGCGGCTCGCAAGTGTCTGAAGCTGGTGGATGAACACAAGACTTGGGACACCTGCATGGATCAGGTCGAAGCGCTGTGTGCCGAGATCAGCCCGAGCCACATCGCGGGCGATCCCTGGTGGGAGGGTGAGCCCGTGGAAGGCATGCATGCTGTGCACACCATCAACAACGCACTCATCTGTATCCTCAGCATGTTCTACGGCAAGATGGACACCGTGGAGACACTCACGGTCAGCGTGATGTGCGGCTTGGACACCGATTGCAACGGTGCCACGGTGGGCTCGATTGTCGGCGCAGCCGCAGGGCGCGCGCGCTTCAAGGATGATCTTGCCGGGCGCTTGAACGACACGATTCGCCCGAATCTGATCGGCTTTCAAGAAGTGACCATGAAAGATCTCGCAGCTCGCACTGCCGTGCAGTGGAAGCGCGTTGAGGATTGGCACCGTTCGCGCGCAGCCAGCACTAAGAGCGCGTAGAGGCCCGCACTGTGAACGCCGGGTTACCGCGGGAAAGTGGTACAGAGGGTCCGAGTTTCGAACCCTTTGTGCCTGCCTCACAGGCGCCCGCGGAGCTCAATTTCCGCACGCTCCTTGCAGGTTCACTGCTAGGTATCGTTTTTGCGGCATCCTCGGTTTATCTCGGGCTCAAGGTAGGGCTCACGGTTTCAGCGTCCATCCCAGTCGCGGTGCTGTCGATCACGCTGTTTCGTTACTTCTCACGCTTCTTCGGGCTGCGCCGCGCGACCATCTTAGAGAATAATATCGTCCAAACGACGGGCTCTGCCGGCGAATCGCTGGCGGCCGGTGTTGCCTTCACGCTGCCTTCCCTGCTCTTGATGGGCTTCGAGCTGGAGATCTGGCGCATCCTGCTCGTGGCGATGCTGGGGGGGCTGATTGGCGTGTTGATGATGATCCCCATGCGCCATGGCTTGATGGTCAAGGAGCACGGCAAGCTCACGTACCCGGAGGGTACCGCGTGTGCCGACGTGTTGATCGTCGGTGAGCAAGGCGGGGCCAACGCCAAAACGGTATTTTTAGGCTTCTTTGTGGGGCTTGGTTACACATTTCTGAATCTTGTCACCAAGTTTTGGTCGGACACTGCGAGCTTCGCGCTCACCTTTTGGGGCCGGCTCACGGGCGCGCGCCTGGATGTGGAAGTTTCTCCACCGATGCTGGGTGTCGGCTACATCATCGGGCCACGCGTGGCCTGCAGCATGTTCGCGGGTGGCATGCTCGCATTCCTGATCCTGATCCCGATGATCCACCTGTTCGGTGGCGCACTGCCGACGCCCATGTATCCGGAGACGACGCGAACCATCGCTCAGATGAGCGCGTATCAGATCCGCAACGCTTATATCCTGTACATCGGTGCCGGCGCGGTCGCCACCGGCGGCTTCATCGCGCTCGGGCGGGCGCTTCCCACCTTGCTCTCAGCCTTCAAACGTGGGCTCTCTGATTTTGAAGCCCCGAGCGGCTCAGTGAGCGCCGGCGCAGCTTCGGCTCTGCGCATGCCGCCTCTGCGCACGGAACGCGACCTTTCGATGACGGTGGTGATTGGCGGCTCACTCGCGCTGATCGTGGCTATTTGGGCGGCTCCCGTGCTGGAGATCAACTTCGTTTCGGCGCTCTTAATTTTGCTCTTTGGCTTCTTTTTCGTCACAGTTTCGAGTCGCATCACAGGCGAGATCGGCTCCTCTTCGAATCCCATCTCCGGCATGACGGTGGCCACGCTGCTCATCACGTGTGGCCTGTTCGTTCTGATTGGGTGGGTCGGTTCGGGTTACAAAGCCATCGCGCTCACCACGGCCGCGCTGGTGTGCGTGGCTGCATCGAATGGCGGCACTATCTCGCAGGATCTGAAGACAGGCTATCTTGTCGGCGCCACCCCGCGCTCGCAGCAGATCGCGATCCTGGTCGGCGTTGTCACAAGCAGCGTGGTGATCGGCTTCACGCTTTTACTCTTGAATCAATCCCACACCACCTATCGCCCGCTTCAGGTTTCAGGCTTCAAGGCCAATGTGGAAGCTTCAGCTGCTCAGGCGCAGGGCCCTGACGGCAAACCCTACCGCGTGTGGTACGCGCGCGAAGATCACGGCGAGATTGTGCGCGGGAAATACCTCGTCGACGCCCAAGGGAGCCCGCTGTTCTTCGTCGATCCGGGCGTGTGTGGAACCTATGAATTTCGCTTAGAGAAGAAGGCCTATTCCACGCTATTGAGTATTCCAAAAGACGCCATTCGCGAGCTTGGCATCGATCACCAGCTGTACTCAGTGCTCTCGCTCGAGCAACCACAAGGTGATGTGCCGGCGGGGCGTTACCTGGTAGATGCATCAGGAAAAGTGGCCTATCACGCCGCCAGTGTTTGGAAATTTGATGCGCCTAAAGCTCAGCTCTTTCGCTTGATCATTGATGGCACCTTGGGTGGGAAGTTGCCCTGGGGCTTGGTGCTGATTGGAGCGCTCCTGGCCATCATGATGGAGTTGGTGGGTGTCGCTAGCTTGCCGTTCGCGGTGGGCTTGTATCTGCCGATTGGCACGTCGGCAGGGATTTTTGTGGGTGGTGTCGTGCGTTGGCTCGTTGAACGACGCACCGGGGGAGCCGCTGGTGAATTCTCACCTGGCGTCCTGATGGCCTCCGGGCTGATTGCGGGTGGAGCTATCGCGGGTGTTGGCCAATCCGGCGTTGCCTTCTACGAGCTGGACGCCAAGCTTGACCTTTCAGCCCTGCTCGGCAGCTTGGCTAACAACACATCGTGGTGGCCCATCAGTTGGTTCATTGCCATGGCGGCCCTCTTGTATTTCACGGCCGCCAAGCGGCGCGCCTAGCCCTGACCAAACCCCTAGCCGATTTCGTCGCCACGCTCGCCCAGAGCTTGCCGGTTGAGTGCTCGTCGTCGGCTGCGAAGCCCCACCGCTGTTAACCCGAAGAGCCAAAAAACGCCTAACGCCCCAGCCTGGGATCCTTCCACAATCGTCGAACTGCAACCCGAGGAAGAAACCCGGCCGGAGCCAGTCCCGGCATTCGACGTCTGACCAGATGGCATCATTGTTCCGGTCGGAACTGTGCCTGGTGGCACGATTGCCATTGCAGATCCGCTACCCGACGAAGGCAGGGGCTGCGCCGTCGAACCACCATTCCCGGACGTCGAATTTCCGGCTCCACCAGCCGCAGCAGCGGGATTGCTGGGCATTCCTCCGGTTCCGCTACTTCCCCCAGCTCCCGTGGCTCCCCCGGTGGCGGGCGGAGGTAGCGGGATTGGGCCGTCCATCAGCTCGGCTCCAGCGGGCAACGGACTATCGCCCACTTTGAACGGTGCGGCATGAAACACGCTCTGCCCATCGCCGGTGGCGACCGCGATCAATACGGCGCTACTGGTTAACGTTATGGGTCCGTTGTAGAGGGTGCTGGTAGCGCTGGGGATGGTGAGATCGGTCGTGTAGCGAATCGTTCCACCAAAGCTTGAGCTAAGAGTGATCGTGACAGGCGAGCTCACCTGTCCGCCCTCTGGGGAAAACTGCATATCGGGGGTGGATGTGGCTGGAACACCACGCCGCTGTGCGTAAAGCCAAGGAGTGAAGTTGGAATTGCCGCTATTGCCCCCGTCCGTGTGGCCCCCTGAGTTGCGCTCAGTGTACGTGGGGCGGCTGCCGGCTTTCGCGAGCGCCGCGAACATTTCCCGATCTCCCGAGACTGGCACAGCACCGTCGTCCGCGTTGTGGAAGGGCCAGGAAGCCATGTTCTTCATCATCGGTGCAGCATCAGGTGCACCGCCGCCCGCCGCGGGCGAACCCGCAGCAAAAATGTCCGGGTGCCGTGCGATCATGTCCCATGCCCCAAAACCACCCATCGAGACGCCAACCACGTAGAGCCTGTCGGGATCGATATTATATTTGCCTCGCAACGCGTCGATCTGAGAACGAACTTGGATCAAGGCAGGGCTCTCGGGAATGGCCGCCATCGAATACGCGCCCATTTCCCAGGGCCAATTGACCCATTTCTGGTTGTCGAGATCGCAACTGCATTGAGGGGCCATGACGAACACGGGATCCTTCGGCTGCCCGGTGTCAGGGTTGAAAAAGCTCATCAACAGACCCGCAAAGCTCTGCAAGTGGCCGTTTGGTGTCCCATTCGGCATCAAGGACTCGCCTGCGCCATGCAGGTAGATGACGAGCGGGTACTTCATCTGTGCGTCGTAACCCACCGGCTCCCAGTACTTGCAGTTCGAGCCATTTTGCGAGCAATCCAAGGCGGTTCCGACGTGCGGATCGACGTCTTGCGCGACTGCTTGTGAAGCAACCGAAAGGATGAAAGCGAGAGTCGTGACGACGTGAAACGAGCGAGAACGCATGGCATACTCCTGGGAGGAAAATTGCATCGGGAGCGGCCATCACTTGGCTAACGTTTCCGTGCAGCGCGCAGCATAGAGGAGACTCACTTCGCACGCCAGCTGAACTTCTCACCTCGCGTTGGCGAGCGCGTCCAAACTGGAATGCGTGGATACCAGGACGCGCTCCGGGAATTTAGCTTGTCGAAGTTGCGACCGAGAAGCACAACAATGCGACATCAGAATTGTTGCCGTCGTTCATCCGATTTCCGTTTGACTGCTCTGAGCGCGGCGAGCATCCGCCGCGTGGCAAGCTCAAGCGATTTGGAGTCCAGCGAAGAAAACCCAAGCCGCACGAATGGAATCGCTTGGCCGTCAAAGGTGAATTGCTGCCCCGTTTGGAAATGAACTCCTAGCTTGCGGCTTTGCGTTTCCCAACGCGCAACGTCGACGGTGGGGGCTACGCGAGCCCACAGTGAAAGACCGCCTGCTGGTCGCGAGTACGAAAGAATGCCCGAGAAATGCGTGTCGACGGAGTCACACAGCGCATCCCGACGCTCCTCATAGATGCGCCGCGTTCGACGCACGTGGCGTTGAATGTCCCCATCTTCGAGGAGCTCGGCAACGGCACACTCGAGCACGGCATCTCCCTGCCGATCGATGAGCACGCGTTCGTCCGCCATGCGTGCGACGAGCAGAGACGGAGCCACCACGAAGCCTAGGCGCAATCCAGGAGCCAGGATTTTGGCTAACGTGCCGACGTAAATCACGTTGCCGTGTTCATCATGGCTGGCCAGCGGCAGAACCGGACGGCCATCGTAGTGAAACTCCTGATCGTAGTCGTCTTCCAGGATGGCGATTTGTTTTTGGCGCGCAAGATCGAGCAAAGCCAACCTGCGCCCGGGTGAAAGCACGACTGTGGTCGGATATTGGTGATGTGGCGTCACATAAATCAGGCGGATCTTCCTTCTTTGAATGACCCTTTCGAGTGCCGCCACATCCAGCCCATGGGCGTCAACTGCGATCGGAATCACTTCCGCACCTGCGCGCCGAAAAACGTTGAAAGCGGACAAGTATCCTGGCGACTCAACCACGACCGCATCGCCTGGACGCAGGAGTGATCGGGCCACCAAATCCAGCGCCATTTGGCTGCCGCGAGTGACTATCAGGTTATCTTCGCCGACCGCAATCCCGCGCGTGGTCGAAAGAAACTGCCCCAAAGCGGAACGCAAGCGCGGGTGCCCTCGCCCATCGAGATGATAACCCAGCAACGTGTGACCGTGGCGGCGCGCAACCCGACGATAAGCACGAGCCAAGAGCTCAACGGGGACCAGCCTGAGGTCAGGCACACCGCCCCACATGAAGATTGGATCGCGAACCGACGCCGGCGGCAGCGGCTTCACGTGGATCGGTGAAGCTTCGACAGCGAAACCAAGCTGAGCTCCCACGACGTGGGGCCCCTTTCCGCCCTTGGCCCAACGACGCGGTGTGGGCTCGGGACTTTCCGTTGCAACGTAAGTTGCTCCACCTTGACGCGTGCCTGTCCAACCTTGCGCCAGCAATTCCGCGTACGCCGCGACCACGGTGCTCCGATGAACGCCGAGAGCTAACGCCAAGGAACGCGTTCCTGGCAACGCCGCACCAGGCTTCAGGCGTCCGCGGGCAATATCAGCGGCGATGGCCTTTGAAATCTGCACAAATATCGGCGAACTATCGCTTGAATCGAGCGCTATGGGGAAGGGAAGAGGGCGCACGACTGGTATGCCAAACTTTACAGAACTGGATGTTTCAAAGCTACCAGAAAAATCCGAGGCTCGCCGCATGGTAAAGACGACTCGCTTCACCCCGACGCCACGCACCGTGGTGCATAGGATCCCCGCTCGGGCGTCGTACGATCGAACGCTGGCCTATAGCATTCTGGACGAAGGGCTGTTTTGTGTGGTCGCGCTGGTGGCTGAAGGCCAGCCCTACGCGATCCCGATGGCCTTCGCACGGTTGGACGATAGCGTGATCCTGCATGGATCCACGGCAAGTCGTTTGCTCAAGCTGGGTGAAAGCGGTGCACGTGTCGCGGTGACGGTAACGCTGATTGATGGTCTTGTGCTGGCGCGTTCAGCCATGCACCACTCGCTCAACTACCGCTCAGTGATGATCCTCGGAGAGCTGACCGAAATCGTCTCACGAGATGAGAAGCTCAAGGCGTTGGCGCGCGTCGTCGATCACGTTTTGCCGAATCGCTCGAACAGCGCTCGCCCCCCCAACGCCAAGGAGCTTGCCGCAACACGCGTTTTAGCGCTTCCGATCGAAGAAGCGTCTGTCAAAGTGCGGAGTGGTGGACCACTCGATATCGCAGCTGACCTCAGCTATCCGTGTTGGGCCGGCGTGCTACCGCTGGGTTTGGCTGTATTTCCCCCGATCCCCGACGCAGCGCATCCGCCGCTGGTGCGAGAGCCCGCGGAGCTTGGAAGCTATTTTCGAGGAGGCGCACCCTGAAAGCACGCATCGCCCGCGTATCGAGCCATTCGGGCACCAGTTGACGCCACTCGTGCCCTCCTACGAGGCGAGCATCAAAAAGTGGTTGCTCGCCTTACCTGAGTACAGGTTTCGCCTCAGATCTTGGCGCCCGGCGAGGGTAACCTTTCTCGCGCAAACAGGTAGTCAGCATGCTTACTATCGAAAAGGCGCTGACTTAGGCGGTGAGTCCGCTGCAAGTGCGACCCACGCTGGCTCGCTCAGTAAGCAGTAGGCGCACCGGCTGTCGCGGCGCCCGCGATCCCGCCCGGAACAGGTGAAGCTCCGGCCGCGCCGGCCGCGCCGTATCCGTAATACTGGTCGGGGTTTTCAAAAACCTCGACGGCGATGTTCACCTTGCCATTGAACCAGAGAGCTCGGCCTCCGATGCCGAACTGATAACTCACCCACGTGGTGGAATGGGGAGACACATAGGTCCACTGCCATTCACCGTTGAGGAGCTGTGCGTCCACAGGTGTGGCGATCCCGTTTTCGACCCGCTCCATATGCCAACCTGGGTTCAAATGCACTTGGTACGATCCCTGTTCAAGCTCCACCTCAATCGACGGAGCATCCGGGTTGGTCTCGCTGTAAACAGTCATTCCTGTCGGTCCGGCTCCACCACCGCCGTAATAGGATTGCGATGAGAGGTCGAACGCGGCATCGCGCAATCGATACTGAATCCCCGAAGCACCGTAACTGGTGAGCGGTAGGCCCAAAGTGCCATTTTTTTCAGGGTCGCCCGACTTCTCGACACTACCGCCACACGCGGTCAGGGTCCAAACAGCCAACAGCGCGCAGTGAGTGAGTCCAAATGCAGTCTTCAATTGAGTCATTTTTTCCTCCACTAAAACAGCGAGGGAGAGACACTTCTGCGCCTATCCCCAGTCATCAGCATGATGGAAAAATACTAACCACCGATCCCCAAATCATACCATCCCCTATTTTGTAACTCTTGCCAGAAATAACTCACACCCGACGCGGCTGTAACCCGACGCGGATCGTCGGGATTCAAAGGTCGTAGAGCCATTTCTGGAGAGCAAGTGCCGGGGTCAGGATCTTGCTGCGGCAATTCATGTCAATGGTCTGCTCTTATCTCTGACCCGTTTTCGCACTTCGCTTGCCTTGAGCCCCAGACCAAACATCTCCCGCGCCGGCTGTTCGTCGCCATCGGATTGGGCATTCTTTATTTGGGAGCGATGGGAGTGCTTGTCCGCTGGCTAACGACAATCGACGTGAAGACAGGCTGTTGATCCTCCTTGAGCCAATCAGGGACCCGGGAGATGAGTTGCCGCTGCTTGGAAAAGGTTAATTCCAGGGGCTTGTGTCCGCTTCTGGGCACTATCGCAAGTCTTCAGGGCCAGCACTCCGACGTTGCGCTTGGGTTTGTGTGGTCGCTGCCAACCAGCGTGCTGATTAGCGGAATGCAGCCCGGACTCAGCCGAACACTTCGGGGAGCGCACCCCTCGACACAACCCTGGGCTCTCCGTAGGCGTTATTGGGACCCATACCATCTGAATGGGTACCAAATGTGCCTTGAGCAATGCCGAGACTCTGAAGGAGCGCCATGTACACGTCGAAAAGCAGCGGTTGGCCCACTAAGCGAACGAAGCGTCCGTTGAACTTCGCCATGCTGCCGGCGTCGCCCACCAGAACCAAGGGCCAACGGCCATGGCCCGAGTGGTGCGTCTCGCCGTTGTCGCTTTGAATAAGAGCGAACGCGCTCTGTACCCCCGCTGTAGTTTTCAACGTGTTCAGCGTGGTCTGCGCCATGCCGGACAGCCACTTATAGGTGGCGTCGATGACTGGCTTTTGAATGGGTGACTCCATGTGGCCCACATCGCCAAGGCTCGACCCCTCACCCGGTACCTGACCCACCCGAGTGAGCAGAGTATCCACGTTTGGACCAAAATCGTGCGAATCCCCGTTGCCGACGTCTACACACATCACGTTGGTCATGCCGCAGAGCAGTGCAATGGCGCCCATGGTTTGGAGGGATTCGAGCACGGGGACCGCATCACCTGCCTGGGTTAGCGTTGGAGTTTCCGGTGTGGAGCAGCTAAGGCTGCCCGCCTTAGCAAGGCTCTTCTCGTAGGACTCAACCGTTGCCAGGTATTGAGAGAGCTTGTTCTTCTCGGGGCCTGCCAGTTGGCTCTCAAGCCGCGGAATGTCGTAACGCAGGCCGTCGAAAAGCAAGCGGTTGCGGTTGTTCGGCTTTCCGGCGCCACCGGCACTAGCCATCGCGCTTCCGAAGAGATCTTTGAATAGCAGAACGGGATTTTGAAACGCTGCGATGGGCTTGTCAGGACCAAGGGCATAAGACATCTCTTTCATGTCTTGATCTTGTTTGCTTGAGATGCCGACAAGCACGGACTTCCTGGGGGTGTCAGCGCTCAGGGTGTTCGCTAGATGCTGATCGAAGGTGATGTTGCCTGGCTTCAGGTGCTCGGGGTCCGTTCCCGGAACGCAGCTGAGCGCCATGTAGGCCATGCTGTGCCCACCATCTTCCGCCCCTGCGCGGGGGTGGTTCTGCAGCCCGTCAATCATCAGCACTTGGCTCTTATCCAGGGTGCTGAAAGCCTCGGGCAACATGAAATCGGTGGTGTTGACTGCCTTCGTGGGGCTCGGGATGCCCTCGTTCATCATGTTCGTGTCCTGCAGGGCACCCCCGGGCGAAAAGATATAGCCTGGATTGATGCCGTTCGGCGCTGAGAAGTACAGGAAGACTCGACGCCCGCTCGCCTGGCCTTGAGCCTCGCGAATCAAGTTGTTGGCGAGTGGGCCGAGGAGCGACGCGCCCATCCCCAACCCCATTTTTTGGACGAAGGATCTACGGCTGAAAGAAACAGAAGTAAGGCGGTTGCTGACCATGGGGGACTCCTTAGAAGCTCCGCTTCAAGAACGAGGGGGAGGTTGCGAGAGAGGACACGAACTCGACGTAGCTGCCAGCGGTTCCGTAGGCAGCTTTAGCGGCTGCGAGGCTGCACTGATCATCGCCCGTTTCGTTACGCCCAAGGAAGTAGCGGAACCCGTTGCGCATGACACACTCTTGGATGCGATTGGTTCCGGCGAGCTTAATAGAGAGATCGACACCGTCCGTGAACGAAACGCTGGCATCATCCACTCCAACCAGCGTGCCGCTCGCATCGACAGGCTTGTCATGGTGCGTAGTTCGATAGGCACCGACAGTGTCGTACTTCTCAAAGGCTAGGCCAGGTGCATCCAAGAGATTGTGGCAAGGCATGCAAGAGGGATTGACACTCGCATGGACTGCAAGCCTTTCGCGCATGGTGAGGGTCGTGGTGTCCCCAAGTGGGGGCACGCCCTCGATCGGCACCGCTGGGATGTCTTGGCACAGCACGTCTTCGTTCATGAAGAGGCCGCGTCGAACGGGCTTTGTGTCGTCCCGGGTGGCCATTTGTCCGAGCCATGCCGGATTGGTGAGAAAGCCTGCGCGCTCGCCCGCTGGAGCCGTCATTTTGGCAGGGGCCGCAGTGTCCTGGGGGGAACCTGTTAGCCCGAAGAGCTTTTCTGAGCTGCAATCGACGTAGGCGTTTGCGGTTGTGAAAAGAGCCTTAATGAAGTCGCCGTTCGCGCTTGAAGCATAAATGTCGTTCACGAGAGACTCAGCCTGCAGCACCACCCGATCCTTCTTGTAGTGGCAGACTTCCGTTTCGCCGGCCGCGATATCAATCACTTCGGCCTGCTTGGGGACCCCAAGAAGCTCGCGCAGCTTGAAATACTCCGTCACGAAATTCCGTGCGCCATGGGCCGCTTGGCTACCCATGATGCGCACCACCTGGCTCTTGATTTGTTCGGGCGTGGCAAGCGCACTCTGGTTGGCCGCATCCCAAAGCTCAGCATCTGGCGGGGCCTCTGTCAGCGTGTAAGCCAGCATCTGGCTGACTTCGTGCGAGGTCAATGAATACTCGTTGGCCACTCCTGTCGCCGTGCCCAACTCCGGCTTGAACACGAATTGGGGAGCCAGCAAAAGGGATTGAAAAGCAATCTCCAGGGACTCTTCGGGCGAAGCCCCCGGCACCATCTCCGGAAGACCCGCCATCGCGTCCGCGAAGATCTTCACATAGTGAGCCTGCTCAGCGGTATCCAACGGGCGCCTGAAGAGCACTGAGCCTTTGTCCTGGATGAGCGTGCCCACGCACGTTGCATCCTTGGCGTTGGCCCAGCAGGTGCCGACGCTCGCAGCTTGAACGAGCTGCTTCGCCACCTCAGCTGTGCTCGTCCACGAGGCGCGAAACTCGGCGTCAGAAACGGTAGTGAGACCCGACTCCGTAGTGTAACGGGTACCAGCGGACTGAAGCGGGTTCGTGAAGTTGGCTGCCACCTGCGGAAGCGGCTGGGCACCGGCTCGGCCTGCTCCGAGCGCAGCCGTTACCGTATTCGCGTATTCGGTGGGGTTCAGTCGCCAGGCGCGGCGAGCGGCCGCTACAGCCGGTTTCGCAGGATCGCAAGTGAAACCCTCGAAGCGAGGCCCCGCCGGGATGACCACGCCATTGCCCCCGGTTCCCGTTACCGATCCTGTGCCTGTTTCGCCACCGACGGCGCTTGCTCCACCGGCACCCGTCGTGACGGCGCCGCCACCTCCGGTGTTATTAGCGACCGACGTGTTTGGCCGCTTGGTCGTGTTTGATACAGTGGACGTGCAGGCGCTTGCCGCGAAAGCAAGGCAGGTGGTCATGAGGAGGAAACGCATTGTCACGATCTCCGTCCGCGGGGCTGAACAAGAACTCAGACGTACGCGGGCTAAGTGGTTAAGCGTAGTTTAAGTCTCGCAACTGGATACAGTCAAGCTGGACGTGCTGTCTTGAATGTCCATGCGAGGAATGTCGGGTGAAACGGTCACCACCGAAGCAGCGCCCGCGCGCGCGGCTCCGTGAGTGCCCGAAAGTGTCACACCCTGGTACAAACTAGTTTGTCTATTTTGTGCTATCTCTAGGCCTGATTTAGGGGAATTTTCCAACGAGGCGGGCACGTTGCGCGTTGCAACGGGGGGCGTCCACGCGCCCCTCGGTACAGCCCCCCCGCGCCGTTGACCTATCGCGAGCCCGGTGTGAATATCGACCGTGGCGATGAATGGGTGGAGCGAATTGAACGTGCCTCCGGCAACGCCGGGGTAAACCTCCGTGGCGCGTCGTGCGCTAGCGCCGAACCGGGCTCCTCTTTGCCAAGGGCTTCCTTCGCGCAGCGGCGGGGGCCTTCCGCGACTCGACCCCAACTACCCATTTGGCAATCGAGAGCTCACGTACGGGGGGCACCAAGAGGGCCGCGACCGCCAAACGAAAAAAGTGCTTTACCGTATCCCAGTCAGCGGGTCCTTCGTTCGGGAGGGTGGCCTCAGCGTCAGCTTCCTCAAAATAGGTTAACGCCCTCAGAAATAAACCTTGATTGATGTCCTGTTCGTAGACTGTGGAGAGCGCGTTGAGGGCTTCCAAGAGCCCGAGACGATGGACCGCCAGCATCACATACAGATCAAAAAAATCGCGACGCGTGCCCCGATCGAGAATAGCGTGCACCTTGGTAGCCAAGATGCCCGTAATGTTGAGCGCGTGGTCTTCGACGTAGGCCTGAAGCTCTGGCAAAACGAAGAT
>CAZSUA010000048.1:0-12490 GCA_964609655.1 uncultured Polyangiaceae bacterium
CTACCTGTCTCTGCCGTGCAACCGGCCGCGATACCAAGGAGGCACAGGGCTGCGGAAAAGTGGTAAGAGGTGGGAAGCCCAAATGGCTTGGTCTGGATGCCCCGAGAAACACGGCTGATTGGTTTACGCATGGATCGGTCCTCCGCAAAGGCAGGCGCACCGCACTCAGGCCGCCGACGCTTCGACTACTAATCTACGGTGGCAAACAGCCTTCAACAAGCCACCGTGGCGACTACGACGCGTGCAATTGCGACAGGATTGCGCTCACAATCGATTCTTTTGAGAGGAATCCTCGCACTTGCACGTACCACCCCGTGGCACCGCGGGACACCCCCTCACACCCCCGGGCGGGTGTCCGCGACAGCCTACGCAGCGTAGAGTTCATTCGCATGCGTATTGGCCTAGCTATGGACCGGCGAGGAGGGCCGAGCGAGATGATGCTTCACGGAATCGCAGCGTACGCACGCCCTGCCCGGCCGTGGTCGTTTACCTGGGACAGCCCGAGCGCAGACGGGATCGAGCGCCTGCTTGAGCTCGACCTCAACGGGATTTTGGCCAAACACCTGGATAGCCAGGGAGTCGAACTCATCGAGCGCTCCGGGTTACCAACAGTGCATATCGGAGACTCATTGAGCAGCCTCAGCATTGCGCAAGTCAACAATGACAACGTTGCCATAGGGCAGATGGCCGCCGCCTACTTCACGAGCCGAGGTTACCGGCACCTGGCGTACTACGCACGCGTCGGAACTGAGGTGGATCAGCGCTGGGCGGGTTACGACGCGGGCTTGCGGAAAAAGGGTCTTTCCTGTCATGCGCTCGACGCCCATCCTGGGCATCCGGCCCACCCTCGGCCGGGCAAACCTTCCCTGAGAAGAGAAAATGAGAAGGTGCGGCTCTGGCTCTCGGCGCTGCCAAAACCGGTCGCCATCCTCTGTGTTTCGGACAATGCAGCTCTGATCGTTGCTGAGCATTGCCGTGAGCTCGGGATAGTGGTGCCCGACGAGATTGCGCTCCTCGGAGTGGACAATGACATTCCTGTGTGCGCGCTCGCGGCCCCACCGCTCAGCAGTATCCAAATTGCCGGGGAGCGCATGGGCTACATCGCAGCAGAGCTTCTGGATGCGATGATGACCGAACGCAAGCCAGCGGGAATCATCAAAGTGCCGCCGATTCGTGTCGTGAGCCGGCGATCCACCGATACCGTTGTCGCGAGCGATCCACTCGTTGCTCGGGCGCTTTCCTACATGCGACAGAACTTCGCGGATGCAGATTGTAACAACGACTTCTTTTCCTCGCTTCGCTGCTCTCGGCGCACCGTTGAGAGGAAGTTTCGCGCGGCGACGGGGCTCTCTCCGGCGCAGGCCTGGCTTCGCTTTCGTCTCGAGGAAGCCGAACGCCTGTTGGCGGATACGGAATTCAGCGTGGAATACGTCGCGGATCGGTGTGGATTCAGTGACATTCGGCAGTTACAGGTGGCGTTTCGCAAGGTACTGAAACAAACGCCGAGCCAGTTTCGGCGACACGCCATTCCGTCGTTTCGGGCTGGCGCTTGAAGAGCTTGCTCACGCTTCACGTACCATGAGACGGCTAGTCTCCGCGGTGCGTCGCCCGATATGCGGATGGCTCTAGACCCGAACGCCGTCGGAACAGCCGGGAGAAATAGCTCGCGTCGTCCACCCCAACGAGCGCCGCGATGTCGCGAATGGGAGTTTGGGTATCCCGAAGAAGAAATTCGGCTTGGCGCAGCCTGAGATCGATCACGTAATTCATTGGGGAAAGTCCGAAGCACTCCTGAAAGCTGCGACGAAGGCTGCTCTTGGACATTCCGCCGGCGCGAGCGATTTCCTCGAGCGTGATCGGTTCGGTAAAATGATCCGCCAGCCACTCGACGACGGCTGAAAGGCGGACCAATGATTGAGAGGCAGGGGTACGCATGCGCTCGTATTGTCGCGCGAGCTCCACGAGCACGGCCGTGAAGTACGACGTGGCCGAAAGTGCGAAACCGGGCGCTCGCTCCTGGAGCTCACGCTGCAAGCTCGCAACGATGGCAAGCACGTGGTCGAGCGCAGAGCGCTCAAGCTGCAAACGGCTGCGAAATGCGTGTTTAGTCCGCACCTGGGGCTCAAGCGTGAAGAGAGCGCGATAGCCGGGTAACGCCGCTAGTTGGTGAGTCGGCAGGGTCAGCCGTTCAGGATCGAACCCAAGGTTCATCACGCTGAAGCCGCGACAGTTCTCATAGCCGTGCAGCACATTCGGCAGGATCACGAACGCGTCACCCGCCTCGATCGCGTAGGCTTCGGTCTGCAATCGGTGGGTAGCATGACCTTGGGTTACCAGCGCCAGCTCGACCGAGTCATGCCGATGTAGATCGATGCCGGTTCTGTGCACGGCGAGCGACGCCGCCAGCGGGAAGTCTTGAGGTCCAAAGAGGTTACGCGTGAGCATCCACGTTCCCGAAAAGGTAGCACGAAGGAACTGGGCGAAGGGTGCTACCGCCGGGCCCATTTTGAACAAATAATCCTATCTGGGGAAGCTAACGTAACTGGAGTCGGGCAAGGCGCGGACGAACAGTTCGGCAGCTTTCCTCCTACCTGGAGCTCCTATGATCACGAATCTTCCCGGAATCAGTGTGTTGGCTGGACTGGCGTTGCTCTTCGGCTGCAGCGCAGAGGTTGACGGCAGTCAGCGGAACGGAGGCGCACCCGCGGGGTCAGGGAGTTCCGACCTGCCGGTGAATGGCGGCAGCATCCCTTCCGTGCCGGGCCCAGGCCCGGGCCAGACTCCGGGACCAACACCGGGCTCGATCGACGCTCCAAATGGAGCGCCTCTGGGTCCCACATTGCTGCGTCGACTCACCAACGCCGAGTACCGCAGTACCGTTCAGACGCTGCTGCAGTTGGGCGCACCGCCCAGTGAGCCGCTTCAAGCTGAGGGGTGGAGCCAAGGGTTCGACAACTTTAGCGCAGTGCTTACTGTGTCGCCGGCAATTGCAGCACAATATGCCGACGTTGCTGCGAGGCAAGCAGCAGAGGCCTTTCAAGTGCCCGCTTGTCCGGCGCCTAGCGTCCCTTTGGATTGCGCCAAGGCATTCATTGCGGATTTTGGGAAACGAGCGTTCCGTCGACCGCTTTCTGCCACCGAGCAGGCTGAGTACGAAGCACTGTACACTCTGGACCAAAGCGCCTCGGGTCACGTGAGCGGCGTCCGGCAGGTCGTCGAGACGATGCTGCAATCGCCGAACCTCCTCTACCGTACGGAGCTCGGCGAGGCTGGTAGCGGTGCGGCCCGAACCCTCACGTCGTATGAGATAGCGACCTTCCTAGCCTATCTGTTCACCGGCACCCCGCCGGACTCAACGCTCATGACTGCGGCCGATGCGAACCAGCTGGCGAGCTCCAAGCAAATCGAAGAGCATGCGCGCCGCCTGTTAACGCTGCCCGAAGCGCGCTTCCCGTTGAGGCACTTTGTGCAGGCTTTCGCAGGGATCGCCAACCTGGGCGGGCTTGCCAAGGATCTTCAAGTGTACCCGGAGTTCACTCCAACACTCCGGGCCGCCATGGGTGAAGAAACCGCGCGCTTCATCGATAGCAGACTGTGGGAGGGGGATGGCTCCTTCACATCGCTGATGACATCGCGCTCCTCCTTCGTGAACGCGGAGCTCGGAGCTCACTATGGTCTTGCCGATGCAGGGCAAGGGACGAGCTTCGTCCCCCAGGAGCTCAACGCTCAAAACCGTTCGGGGCTGCTCACGCAAGCGTCGGTCCTGGCAGCTCACTCCAAACTGGCTGAGTCATTTCCTATCGCGCGTGGAAAGTACGTGCGCGTGGGCCTTTTGTGCCAAACGCTTCCACCGCCGCCGGCTAACATGGCCATCCAAGCGCCGGATCCGGACCCAACGCGCACCACCCGGGAGCGTTTTGCTGCGCACTCTGCGAACCCCGCCTGCTCCGGTTGTCACTCGCTCATCGATCCGGTGGGCTTCGGGCTCGAAAACTACGACGGCATCGGGCGCTTCCGAACGGAAGAGAATGGAAAGCCAGTTGATGCGAGCGGCACCCTGACGGGCACTCTGGATATCGATGGCCCCTACTCAGGAGGGGTCGAATTGGCTAGCAAATTGGCGGGAAGCCTGGAGGCCAAACAATGCTTGGCGCAAAACGCGTACCGCTGGGCCTTCGCGCGCCCAGAGCTCGAGGCTGAAGACGCCTTGGCACGTCAGATCACGGTGGGCCTTGCTCCAGGCGGGCTCGATATTCGTGAACTCCTGATTTCCATTGCAAAGACCGATGGCTTCAAGTCTCGGATTCACCGCTAGGTTTCGATTCTGTCGTTGACCCGAAAGGAATATGCGTATGTCTAAAGCTCTCCTCAAGCGGCGTGCCTTGCTCAAACAGCTCGGTGCGGCGGCGTTCCTCGCAACGCCTGTATTTCGCAGTGTCTTGGCCGAAGCTCAGGGGCAATTCCCGCTGCGCTTGGTGCTTGTGCACTTTCCAGGGGGCGTGAGTTACCTGAGCCCGAACGCCACGGACGCGGGCATTGCAGGTTCCTCCTGGAGCTACTCGAAGGTGCTCGCACCGCTCCAGCAACTCGAATCCGACATCGTGATCTTCGAGGATATGTCCTATCCCACGGCTGAAAAAGTCGCGACGCTGCAAGAAATGGACGGGCACAAGGCGGGGCGCCGCTGCATGTTCACAGGTAGCACGGACCAAATATCGCATGAGCTTTCCACGAATCCCTTCGGCCAATCGACGTCGCTCGACCAGCTGGTGGCCAACACCAAGGGCTCAGAGACTCAGATTGGCTCCTTGAATTTGGGAGTTCTCACAGGGCGAAATTTGGGTGAATCCGGACGCTGGGTTTGCTTCAACAAGGGCGTCCCCATGGAGCCGGTGGGTGACCCGGCATCAGTGTTTTCGCGTCTCTTTCCCGGGGGTGCCTCTCCAGCGCCCGCGCCCACCCAGGGGCAGGATCCCGCGGGGCTCGCCGAGATCCAGCGCTTGCGAGTGAGGGGTCAAAGCCGTCTTGATCAACTGAAGCGCGAAGTGAACGCCATCCAATCGGTTGCTGGCAGCGACGAACAACAGAAGCTCGACCTACACCTGACGGCGCTGCGCGAGCTCGAAAATTCACTTCCTGGTGGCGGCATGGGCACGGGACAAGTCTTCCAAGGCATGGGTTGCGCGGCGCCTAACATCGGCACGCCCGTGTTCAACGAGGATCTTCCGGGAACCGCCGCGGCGATGAACGAGCTCTTGTATCAATCGCTCAACTGTGACCTGACGCGCGTAGCTACGATTCAATGGCTCTCTTCAGGAGATGACACCGTGATGTACCCGTGGTTGGGCGTGAACGAGTCCCACCACAGTATGGAACATGGTTGGGTGGATTCGGCCGAGAGTCACGCCAATTACGACAAAGTGCAGACCTGGGTGGCAGCGCAAATCGGAGTGCTCCTCAACCGAATGAAGGCTACTCCCGAGGGCTCGGGCAGCATGCTCGACCATTCGCTCGTGCTCGTCATGTCCGAGATGTGGGGTACACACGAGCACGATCCGGTGATTGGCCTCATTGCGGGCAAGGCCAATGGCGCTGTGCGAACGGGACGCAGTCTGAACGCTGCCCGCGCACCCCACAGCAATATGCTTCTCAGCGTGGCGAGTATCATGGGACTGAATCTGCCCAGCCTGGGCGATCCCATGTATTGCACGGGACAGCTAAGCCTAGGATAAGCGGGCACGGCTTGGGTCGGTCATCGCGAGCGAGGGGTCGCGCAACTCGCCCTAAGGCAGGGCTGCATCGTAGATAGCATCGACATCCAGTTCACATCCGATCGATGAGAGTTCGAGCCGTTCACCCGGGCCTAGCTTCTGATGCAGCCAGCCTTCTGGAGAACGTCGCCAAAGCTCAAATCCGCGGTCCTTCTGGGAAACCAATAAATACTCCCTCAGCGACGCAATCGTGAAGTAGTGCTCGCGTTTCTCGCCGCGGTCATAGTCTTCGGTACCATCGCTCAAGACCTCGACGATGAGGGTGGGGTTGGTCGCGGTATGAGTGAGCGCTGCGTGCTCGGGCGCTCCCCCGGCCATCGCAAAGATCTCGCCGTTCTTAGCTCAGAACAGGAATCGTCGCCATGCGAACCTGGGAGAGCATCAGCAATCAGCCGCGTCCGGATCCCTCGGTGCTGCGCGCGGTCGCGTCTCGAAGCGCCGCTCGCCCGATCTCGTCGACGATGGCCTCCACGCCGGTGAAGGAAAGCAACTCCACTGGGCCCGTTGCGAATGACCTCTCCGCCGCGGCGCTATAGGAGGCGGTTGGGTGGTTGGTGGGAGTCTGCTCTAGATAAGTCGGAAAGGCATTTTCTGCCCCGCTGCCACCGCTCAACGCCGTGAATCCACTGGAAAGTGCTGCGTTGGCCATTGAACTCACCGAGCGCACGTAGGCCGTTTCGTTGCCCGTGAAGTAGTGGGCTCGTTTGAGCTCACGGACAAATTGTTCGGGGTCGCCCGCTTGAGCCGCCTTGACGGCTTCAGGGTAACGCCTAACGAGCAGCTTCACGTAGTCTGTCGCACCTTCGTCCGCGCTTTGATAGGCACGGAAGCGATCAACGATGCGGACCTCTGTTTTGCCCCAGCCTTCGCGTGTCTTGTATTCTGTGCCGAGCCCCGAAGGCGCGCTGCCTTTGATGCCGCCGAAGTTGAAGTTCATCATCTTGTCGCCACGGCCCGTTTCGTGTGCCCACTGAGCAGTCAGAACAGCTTTGGTTTCTTCGCTCGGCTTCTCGCCCATGACTTGCTGCCAGGCGTGTTCCAGTGCCTGGGCGGCTTGTTCTCCGCCTAGAGGCGTGCGCACCGCACGCACCGTTTGAGGCTTGGCGCGCTGCGCCAACTCTTCGGAAAAGCGACTAGCCTCAGGCGTTTCGCGGGGCTCCTGGCTTTGACTCGCGTTCGTGGCGGACGTTGCCGCGCTAAGGTTAGAGATCACCACAGGCTGACCTACGCAAAGTTCGGGCCGAGCTCCGTGGAGCCTCGCGATGGGCCAAATTGGCGCAATTTGTGCGGATAATTGGCTGCGTGAAACCTTACGCTGCTTGCGCCCAACCGCGGCAAAGTGCCAGCTTTTTGACGGCACGAGTCAGGCCGATGTCCTGACTGACTCATGACAGAATCATGACGACCTCGCTGGATTTCTCAAGCCAACATGGCGGCCATGAGTCTTTTCTCAGTTTCCTTCGACGCGCCCGCGTCCCGCAAAGCAGCGACCAAGCTGACTGAGTACGAGTGGACGGGCGCTCTCCCGTTCATCATCGTGCATATCATTCCTTTCGGAGCATTTTGGACGGGCACCAAGTGGCAGGACTGGGCCGTGTGCATTGCGCTCTATTGGCTGCGCATGTTTGGCGTCACGGGTTTTTACCACCGTTACTTTGCGCACCGCACGTTCAAGACAAGTCGGCTGGTGCAGTTCTTGATGGCATTTTGGGCGCAAACAAGCTCACAGCGCGGTGCCATCTGGTGGGCGGCCGAGCATCGCACGCACCACAAATTCTCGGACCTTGATGGCGATCCGCACGACAGCCGCCGTGGGTTTTTCTACTCGCACATGGGCTGGATCTTTGATTACAACGGCGAGACGGATTACCGCAAGGTGCGCGATCTGGCGAAATATCCCGAACTCGTCTTGCTCAATAAGCTCTGGTTTCTGCCGCCCACAGTGCTCGGCGTGGTGATCTTTTTGGCAATGGGGTGGTCTGGGTTGTTCATCGCGTTTGGGTTGAGCACCGTGCTGCTGTGGCATGGCACGTTCACCATCAACTCACTCAGCCATATGCTGGGCAATCAGCGCTTCGACGCCAAGGATGCCAGCCGGAATAACTTCTGGCTCGCGCTCGTCACCATGGGTGAAGGCTGGCACAACAACCACCACTACTACATGACGTCGACCCGTCAGGGCTTCTACTGGTGGGAGGTGGATGTCACTTATTACATGCTCACGCTGATGAGCTGGCTCGGCCTGGTGTGGGACCTTCGTGAACCCCCAGCACGCGTCTATGCCGATGCCAAGTTGGGGTTTGGTAAGTCGTCCGTGCTGGATCAGGCCAGCAGCTTGGAAGAGCCAAACGCAGAGCCCGCGGAGTGAGCGGGCCCTGCTGCCAGGCTGGCTTTAGGGGGGCTCAGCTCCGGTAGGCTTGGCGTCCAACGCCCTGAACTGGGATGTTCTGCGCCGCCATCACCTCGTGTTGCAGCGCGTGCATACAGGCAGCCGCTTCGTCGATCTTGCGCGTGAAGGCCAACGAACCCTGAAGAATCGGCTTTAGCTTGGCCTTGTCCTGGATGCGAGCCAGCGGATACTCGTGCTCAACGACAAGGTGGGTCTTCGCAACGTCTAAACTCAATAGTTCACGGGCTGCGAGCTGGTGGTCAAGCCAATCGACAGAACGATTCTGAAGATAGGCCAGCGGATCGTGGCGCGCCGTCCCGGGAAGCTCGTGCTCGCAGAGGACGGTTTGTTTGAGCCAAGCATTGCCGTGATCGGAAGGACGCTCCGAAGGCTTTCCGTTCACCCAGTCCCCGCGCTCCATGGTTTGTCCGCCGTAGCCCCAGGTGGACACGCCCTTCGCGTTAACGACTTGGCCCTTGACGTGAAAGCCCGCGATCAGAAAGTTGTAACCGCTGTCCTTAAGGTACTGGAAAAGCGAACGCGTATCCTGACCCATTAGAATGGCGTGCGAGGGATCGTAGTGAATTCGAAATTGGTCCCCCACACCATGTTTTTCGCAAATTCGGTGGAGCGCAATCCACGGGCCTGGCGCGTACGCGATGTTGTTGTGGAAATTGTCGGAGGTTGTCCAACCTGGCATGGGGCACTGCTCCACGCGGTAGCTGAGGCCCCGCGCTTTGGCCTCTTTGAGGAGCGGGACAAACACCTCCTCAAACATCAACAGGTTCTGATCCATGCTGAGCTTTTGATTGCGACCCACGAAGCCGCAAACAGCATCCACCCCGAGGAGTGCGGCGGCGTCAAACACCCGGCGCATGAAATCGTACTTCTTCTTTCGAATGTCCGAATCTTCGTGCAGCATGTTGTCGAAGTAAGCCAGATCGGAAAGCCCGACACGGCATTCCTGCATCGCACTCTGAACGCGCTTCGCACGGTCCTTGTCGAACGGGGCGCGCAGGTCGAGCGTGTTGGCGACGGGATCCAGGAGAGCCTCAGCGGGCACGTCGCTCTCAGATGGATGAAGCGCTGCTGACAGCTGAATGTTGTCGGCGTTAACTTCACGTGCAAATGCAAGCCATTCCTCGACAGCCCGGTCCGGATCTTTGTCGCGGATCTCGCGTGGTGTGAGCTCTTGTAGAGCGGCGGTAAGGACGCCCAGTTTCATGAATTGGGGTTGGAAGGCTGCGATGCTCATGGGATCCCTCGGAAAGAAGCGGGTTGAAGTCGGGCGCAAGCTCGCGCACCGTTCGAAGGGGCGATCATGTCGACTCGCCACAGGTTGTCAACGGGGAGCGCCGCAGCTTGTCAGCGGAAGTGGCCGCGGCTTAGAGCGGACCCACCGAAAGCGGGGCCGGCTCGGTGGCGAGTGGCTCAAGCTTCAGGTGCGTTTCTAACCAGTGAAGCCGGGGGCGCAGGCGGTACCAAATAGCGCGTTTGGGTGTGCGGCGAACTTCCGTCTCCCAAACCCGGATCGTCGGGTGCCCAGGGTTGCCGACGAGAGCCATTGGAAAACCTGTGACCGGGTCATTCTCATAGATAAAGAACGAGTGGTAGTGCATGAGCGGCCTCTCCCACGCGCGCTCAAACGGGGTATAGCCCCGGATCACCACGATATCACCAGCTTGAAAGCGCTCCGTGTGCGTGGCCAGGTATCCGTAAAACTCGTCTCTGCGGCGAAATTTGATGCGTTCCCGTTCGGGTGTCTCGTAAACATCAAACCAATCTGGGCTGTTCTTGGCGAGTTCCACGAATGTGGGCACCCGGCGCAACGTGCCCTCATGGTCGCGGGTAAAATCGATAAGGCCAGGGTTGGTGCCAGGGGTTTCGCCCTCTGCGCGCCACCATTTCCCGCTCGCACGCTCCAAGGTATCGGTCAGAAAATCAACGCAGACCTGCGGCACAACGGGCCGGCCTTTGCCGTCAAATATCGAGTAATCATCCCCGTTCATGCTGAATTTCTTCTCCCCCCGTTGGTACGCACTCGTCCATTTCTGACGCAGCATGCCGTCTTGTTGACCCCACTCGCGGTGCGGTTCGTCGAACGGCAATTGTTCTTCGATTTGGTTTTCCATTTCACGCCGGAGGGCGTTCACTGCCTTCTGGCGACGTTCGGCAGTATCGCGGATGAGCGCTAGGTCTTTCGCGGAGGATTCGCCAACCAGCTCACACTCAAGGCTCACCTTCGCGTTTTCATAACGCAGAATACTTGGTAATTTCAGGCCGCCGTAGCTGAGTGTGGCTAAGAGATGAGTGGGTGTGATGCGCTCGATGTGGAGTGCGTCAAAATGGAGCTCGCTCCGAAGCGTGCGCAAATCGATATGCAACGCAGGGCCATGGCTCTCGCTGCCCACTCTATCAAACAGGAATAAACGTGCGGGTTTGTCCTTCTCCGGGCCGTCGACGTACCGATAGTTGCCGGAAGCCAGCCGGGTCGCGTGGTAGGTGCGATCACCGCGTTGGATCCAAATCTTCTCGGCGTCAAAAAGATGGTTGAGTTGGAGTTGGTTCACCAGCGCAAAAGCAAATTCAGGCTCTTCGGCGTAGAGATAGCCCTCCCGCAGTAGCACGGCTCGACCCATCTCGGGGTGAAGTCGAAACGAGGCCAAGAGCAGCTTCAGCACCTCTCCTGGGTAAGACGCACGGGCGAGACTGGCGCGTAGCCGCCTAACATTCTGCTTGGCCTGGGCGTCCGGTGCGGGGGGGCGAATGAACACGACGGGTTCCGCTTTGGCTCGAGCCAAGATCCGAATTCTGGATTTGTCGAGCACGGGTGTGCCCGGCAACGCCGGCTCGCTTTCAACGAGTTCGCGCAGCCTCGCGCAATCACGGTTGGATTCTGCAGCAGGCGGTGGCTTTTCTGGCGGCGGCTCTGCAGCGGCAACCACGGGCAGCGCTGGGGCTTCCTTGTGTCGGGCACAACCCGCAAACCCGAGGACCAAGCCCAAGGCGACGATCGTGCGAGAAAGGCCTACTTGCTGCGAGATCCCAGACATTCGAAATACCTGCGTTGGCATCAGAACAGCTTACGCTCAGGAACTCTAAAACTATGATGCCAAAGCTTGTCCTGTGCCAGCACGCTCCGGCCAGTCAGGTGCGTGGGTGTGTGCGAGCAGCAGGTTAGGTTTCTTGCTTCACAAGAAAGGCCGGAGGAAGCGTGAAGCGGTGAGTGATGCGTCGCAGGGCAACCACGGATGCCGTCTGTAGGCCCAGAATCAACTCATTCTGGAGTTTACTGCGAACCACTTCACGCACTTGGCTGTTACTTGCGCCGTCGTTAATTCGGTTCTGCGCGCGCAAGCTCGTCTGACACACTGCATCACCCGTCTCGAGATCGTGAACCACCAGCCAAGCAATCACGTTCCCCGGGGTCCATTCTCGGCGATTCTTCCGAGGGCTGTAGGTTAACTCGGGTTCCTTGTAGTGCACGATGTGAAACACGCCTAAAAAACGCTGTTTTGACAGCGCGCGCAGTTCAAGGAGCGCCCGCTCTCCGCGGGCTATGCTGCGCACGAGCCGGAGTTTATCGTCGTGGCTGCTGGGCTCTAGCGCGTCGTTCTCGACGCGAGCTAGTGCGTCAATTCGCAATGACTCAAGGAGCTTGAAGGGGACCAGGTTCTTTGGGTTGGTTCGGCTGTCAGCGGCCTCCAGTCCAAGCATCAGTTCGGTCTCACCGAGCTGGGCAAGGCGCGAATCCGGACAGGTTCGCTCGGCCAATTCCGCCGGTCCGGCAAGAGGCTGGGCGAAACGTCGCCGCAGACGGGCCGTCTCGTAGCTCAGCTTTGCGGAAACCAGAGTGAGCTGCTCTTCGCTCACTTTCTCGTCCCCGTCCTCAGGCGATGGGGTGTCAGCGCGTGGATCGGGTTTAGACGCACTCACTACGAGGGCAACCGGGCTCCTATCACAGGCCCCGATGCTGAACGCTGACGCCGAGGCCAGCACGCACCAAGACCATTGCCGTCGAAGCTGGGGGCGCATATCCCCAGAAGTTAGAGAAGTCCATTGGTTGGGCCAATAAAACGACAACGCAGGCGGACGCTGCAGCCAACCTGAGCAAAGCCCGCCCGGCCCCACATTCGCCAACTTGGCTTGGGCATCGGGTTTTTGCACCTGACACGCCGTGTGTCGGCAGGGGCTGCCCGAGACGTCAGAGCTGTGCCAAAGTCCAGCTCTGCGCCGCCACCCCGCCGAATCGTTCGAGCGCGTCCACCGCGAGTTTCAGGAAATGAACAATGAGTAGCAATTCAAAATTGAGGACGTTCACTGGTCTCAC
>CAZSUA010000048.1:12590-24113 GCA_964609655.1 uncultured Polyangiaceae bacterium
TGGGGAAGAGCCTTGCGCTTGAGTACCATTACAAGACCGACGGCGACGACAAACACACCGACAAGATGTTGGCTACCACATCGATTGCCTTTTCTCCGAATTGGCCGAAGACGGACATTTCCCAGGCGCGCTATCTGATCATGTGGCTCAAATCGAGCGACCCGAATTCTGCAATCAAGCCCGAGTTGGCGATCCAGTCGACCAACGAGTCCAAGGGTTTGAAGACCACTGACTACGTTGATTTGTCTGAGTATGCGTTGGGTAAACGCATTGGCAAAGATTGGACCAAAGTAACGGTTCCGATCACCGCGTTCCCGGACATTACCAAGGTGGATATCACGGAAGCCCAAAGCATCGTGTTGAAGCTGGGGGGAGCGCCCGTGGAGAATAAAGATGAGTACCTGTTGGTTGATAACGTGTATTTCACGGACGCAACCAAGATCACGCCCGTTGAAAACGTGGGCTACATGCAGAGGGGCGATGGCGCCTTGGTGGTGTGGGACAAGGCGCCTATCGAGCAACCGAAGCGCTTTTCGATCAAGGTCGGCGAGAAGGAGATCCTCTCAGTCAAGGGTGGTGAGCGCATGGCGATCATCCCGAGTAAGCTCTTGCCGGCAGGCAAGTCCGCTGTCATTAGCATCACCACAGTGGGTGAGGAGGAGACCTCGAATCCCGTGAATCTTGAGTTGGAAATGAAGCGTCCGGCCGAAAAAGCTGCCGTGGTCACCATCGACAGGACAGCGCGGCATGAGGTTTCGCCTTATATTTTCGGGACTAACTGGGCCGAGCCTGAGACGATCACGAGGACCGGGGTCACCATCAATCGTTGGGGTGGGATGCGCACGACCAAGTACAACTGGGAGTACGACGTCGATAGCTCGGGCGCTGATTATTTCTTCATGAATGGCTATTCAAAGACGCGCGGCGCGGATGAAGATGAAAAGGGGTATTACGGCTTCATCACTAAGACGGCGGATGCGGGAGCTGCCGTGAACTTCACGCTGCCCACGGGGCCCTATATTGCCAAGCCCCACATGGAGGATGCTGAACGCTACTGCGGCTTCCCGAAGGGCAAGCTGCCCAAACAGAACAGTTTCGATCCCTCGGGGGAATGCGGGGACGGTCTGGAGCCAGGGAAAGATGGCAAGAAGATTTGGACGAGTGACCCGAAGTGGTCCAACGTTCCAAACTCCGTCGAACACCAGCGCAAATTCCTCGGCAAAGTCAAGCAACTCATTAATGAGCGCAAGGCCAAGAACAAGAAGACCGAGCTCTTCATCAGCATGGACAATGAACCCGGGCTTTGGTTTGAGTCGCATCGCGATTCAAGTCCCAAGGGCATCAACGCCGATGAGCTGGTGAAGATGAACACCGAGTACGCAGCTCTGGTGAAAGAAGTGTTGCCAGCGTCGAAGGTGATCGGCTGGTCTGCGTGGGGCGCTCTTGAGCTCGCCGGCTCCAACCTGGACTACATTCCGCCCGGGGAAAATGGCTATCAAAACTACGGCACCTTCAAAAATCCCGCCGAGGAACAGTGGCGCGATCGGAAAGCTCACGGCTACACGAGCCAGCTTGAGTATTACCTCAAGCAAATGGCCGCAGCCGAGAAGAAAGCCGGCAAGCGTCTGATCGATATCGTTGATGTTCACTGGTATCCCGAGTCAGTGGGCATCGATTCCAACGGAGATACGCTCAAGCTTTCCGACAATCTTGAATACGATCCGGCACTCGCCGCCCAGCAGTTCGATGCGCTCCGGGAGTGGTACGATCCAACGTACACCAACTCCACCTGGCTCGCGCAGGGTGAGAACAAAGCGGTATTCTGGTCGCCGTTTCACCCTGTGATCCCCGCGCTCAAGAAGCTTGTGGAGCAGTACTACCCGGGCACCAAGTTAGCCATCAACGAATACGCCGTAGGAAGCCTAGATAGCTTTCACGGAGCGCTCTTGCGAGTCGCCGCGATGGGGATCTTCATGCAGGAAGATTTGTACATGGCGCAGGCTTGGTTCCAGCCTAACGACAAGCGCAGCTTCGTCTTCCTGGCGCAGCAGATGTACGGCAATTACGATGGCAAGGGAGGCCGCGTCGGAGGGAAGTTCTATGCGTCAAAATCAGACAATGGCGATCTGATGAGCTACGTGGTGGACAACGGCAAACGCTGGTTCGCCGTCCTGGTGAATAAGAATCCAGACGCGCGTATGCGAACCACTCTGGCTTTTCCCGCCAAAATCTCCAAATTCAAGAGCTACGTCCTTTCCGAGACTCTTGGGCAGCGCGTGCTTGAGGCTGATTCGCAAACGGCGAACGGTGAGCGTATTGCACTGTATGTGCCCGCAATGTCGGCCACATTGGTGGTCGCGGAGTAGCGCATGGCGGCGAGCGTCGAGCTTCTCTCGGGGGAGTTGAGGCTCCTGGTCTATCCCGAAGTTGGAGGCTCTATTGGAGCCTTTCAACTGCGGCGTGAAGGGGCAGTTCAGCAACTGATGCGCCCGGCGGTGAGTGGGGAAATCAGCTCCAGCGGGGCGCTTGCGATGTCGAGTTTTCCCTTGGTTCCGTATTCGAATCGTGTGCTGGGTGGGAGTTTTGAGTTTGGAGGGCGCCTCGTGCGGCAAAGCCCGAACATGTTGCCACACGAGCATCCGTTGCATGGGCATGCGTGGCGCGCTCCTTTTCGAGTTGCGTATCAGGAGCCGTCGCGCTTGGTGCTCGACTACGAGCACACGCCTGGGGAATGGCCGTGGCGTTACTCGGCAGTTCAGAACTTTGCGCTGACTGGCAATTCGCTCAGCTTGACGCTCTCAGTAGAGAATCGCAGTGCGGATCCGATGCCAGCGGGGCTCGGGCTTCACCCTTACTTCGAGTGCAACGAGCTCACGACGCTACAGGCAAATTTACCGCTGATTTGGCGCGTTCGGGACTTTGTGCCGATGGCTTTGGAAGCTGTGGCACGTGGCTCCGATTTTCGACGCCCAACCAAAGTTTGCGAGACGTCGTTGGATCATTGTTTTGAAGGTTGGGATGGTCGCGCCGAGATCCACTGGCCGGACCGTGGTGTACGGCTGCGAGTGACCAGCGATGCCGTTTGCCAGCGTGCCGTGATCTACACTCCAAAGGGCGCAAATCTCTTCTGTTTCGAGCCTGTAAGTCATGCGAATGATGCATTTAACTTGGCGTCGCGTGGAAATCGAAACACGGGGCTGCGGGTGCTCGCGCCTGGCGAGAAACTAGCTACGACCACTGTGTTTTCGGTGGATTCGTAAAGGCTGAGTTTGATGCGATTGGTTGGCGCCCTATTGACACGTTCAGTTGTGGGGGCAGGGGTGCTTGGAATTGCCGCAGCTGGGTTCCTGGCGCAGAGGTGTCGGGCCGCTTCTAAGACTGAAACAGTCGCTCCGGTTGTTGCGCGGCCAGCTCCCGTAGTGCTTGAGATCCCCTCGACCCCGGTGCTGGACACAGCAGAGCCGAGTAAGTCGACCACCGTTGCACCATCCGCGATGGCAGTCGTCGCGCCCGAATCGAAGAAAGTTCGTGCCTATTCGATCGCGGCGCTGGGAGACTCGATCACCGATTATCGCACTTTCGGTGGCGGCTACCTTCGCGTTCTCGAAGAGCGCTGCCCGGAATCCAAGATCGCCAATTTTGGCAAAGGCGGCGACATGGTCAATCAGATGCGTCGGCGTTTCGAGGCAGACATTCTAAGCGCGCGGGCGGGTACCTACACAGATCTCATCTTATTCGGTGGCGTCAACGATCTGTATAGCGACGAGACCGCGGGTCGGACAAACGATAAGATCACCGCCGACCTGTCGTTTATTTACGCTCACGCCCGGGAAGCCAAGATGCGAGTGGTGGCGATCACGGTTGCGCCTTGGGGAGGCTTCAAACGTTATTTCACCCCCAACCGTAGCGAACACACCCGCAGCCTCAACGCCTGGATTTTTTCGCAACGCGGTGCGCTCGTGGATGAAGTGGTTGATTCGTATGCGCTGTTGTCTTGCGGTGATCCAGAACGCTTTTGCGAGACGTATGAGTTTTCGCGTCCGGATGGCCTTCACTTTAACAAGCAGGGCCACGACAAACTAGGCGCTGAGGTGTGGGCGCGCGCGTTTTCAGATTGCCGTTAGCTGATTCTGGCCAATCGGAAGCCCTCAAGAGTGCCGTTTCACAAAGTTAACGATGGCCAAGGCGCCAGGGCCCGTGGGTGGCACGCTGTGGGCGCCCGGCCAGATCAAATGCTCACGCGTCGCTGGGTCGAAGCATTCGAGGGCCGCGGGAGCAGCGCTAGCCGCAATGGTGTCACGTTCACCCCAGACGTGCAGTGACGGCACGCCGATAATTTGTGTCAAAAATGGCTTGATAGCCTGCGCGCGCGGTGGCCCACCCGCGACGATGACGGCAAAGCGAATGGCGGGCAACTCTCCCGCATGCGACAGGGCCGCAATCGCTGTAGCTAGGATCCCACCTTGACTGAACCCAAGGATCCCAACACGCGCATACCGCGAGAGCAGCTCCTTCACGTATTCTCGCGTGGCTTCCCAGCCCCGATATTCACTGCCATCGTCCGTTGCGTTCCACCAGTTCAAATAGGGCGGAGGCAACCGCGCGATCCGCCAGCGCTTATAGAGTCGCTCCACACTTTCAAGCTCACAGCTGTGGGGTGCGTCCGGACACACCAGAGCGAGCTCTTCGGGTAAAGCGGGCGTGAGCGCTGCGAGTTGCGCCTCCATTCGGGCGCCGTTCAGTGAGAATCCGTGAAAAGCCAGCAGCGTGGTCGACAATTCTTGCTCCGGTCTTTGCGTCAGGGCGAGATTCAATCGCACGTTATAGGTGCGCGCAAGCTCAGGGCTTTCGGGTGCTCGCATCGGTAGGAAAGATTCGCTAGCGTGGCGGCATGCGGCTTTACGGATTTTGGCGGAGTACGGCGACCTGGCGTGTGCGAATCGCGCTAGCCCACAAAGGCATTCCTTACGAGTATGTGCCAGTGCATCTCACTCGCGAAGGCGGCGAACAGCATCGCGCTCCGTTTAGGGCTCTGAATCCCATGCGCCACGTGCCTGTGCTGGAGCTCGAGGCGGGCGGTCGCACGCATCGTCTCGCTGAGTCGATGGCGATATTGGAGTTTCTCGAAGAGCGTGTCCCGGCGCCGCGGCTGCTACCTACCGATCCCTTGTTGCGTGCCCGATCACGCCAACTGGCGCAGATCGTAGTGTCCGGGATTCAGCCGCTCCAAAATACCAAAGTGCAACACTGGGTAAAAACTGAGCTCCATGGCGACGCCGCCGCCTGGGCCCAACATTGGATCCGGCTCGGCTTGGAAGCTCTAGAACCGCTCACCGCAGAAACCGCCGGCACCTTCTCAATTGGTGACGAGGTCTCGTTCGCAGATGTTTGCCTCGTGCCCCAAATGAGTTTTGCCACCCGCTTCGGCGTGGATGTTAGTCAGTATCCAACGCTGTTTGCGATCGAAAACGCCTGCGCCGCCTTGCCAGCATTCGCCGTAGCCCACTCCGATCAACAACCTGACGCAGAATTGGCGCTCTAAGCGATGTACGGAAACTTTTTGAACCCACGTTTTCGTGTCGAAATTGTGCTCGGGATTGTGTTTTCGGTCATCACTTGCGGCATCTACAACATCTTCTGGAACAAGAGGCAGTTTGAAGCCATGAACTCACTTCTGGGCAGAGAGGAGTACAACTTCTGGCTTTGGCTGGGGGTCTGCATCGTCACGTGCGGCATCTTTCAGATCTATTATCAGTACAAGCTCGGTACCGATCTTGACGCAATCCTGAAAGCCCGAGTGGGCGGTGCGCCCACGAATTTCGGAGTGCTCGGACTGGTGCTTTCACTCTTTGGCATGTCCGTGATCGCCGATGCGATCTTCCAGGTCGAGTTCAACAAGATGATCGGGTGAAATGTTACGGGACTTCGGGGAACCTACGGGCAAGAGGTTCTAGGCTTCGATTGGACCGAAGCGGTGCCGCCTGCCACTCCGACTGGTGGAGCACCGACTGGCACCCCGAAGGAACTCCCACCTGATCCGAGTGGAGACCCGCTGGCACCTCCAGCGCCATTGGCGCCACCTAATGGTGCGACGATAGGTGCAGAAGGCCCGCCACCGCTTGCGGGTGCCGAGCCACCGGGATCGATCGAGAACTCAGGATAATAGAGGACGGAGCCTGGTACGATTTCAAGCATCTCGGGTTTCGTGATCGATTCGCCAGGCTTCGCCCACTTCACCATTGCGTGCGTGTCCCCCTGATTTTCACGGTGGTACCAATCGAACATGTAATACCGATCTTGTTCTAAAGGAATTGGCTTCGAGACCTGCCGGGGTTCGGTAAACTGGTTCGAGGTGGTGTAGTCCATTGTTTCCGCGGTTGAGGTGGCGCACTGCAGAGGATAGCTCACGCCCTGACAGCCAATAATAGCGACTCTAATCGACTCCTACTGCTCGTTCGGACTCAAGAAGAACTGCACTTGTTGATCCCCGGAAACCAGGAATTGATACACGCCGGTCGTGGGCGCCTTGATGAAACCGCGCATGCGTTCGCCAAAGTCCTGGCCGTAGTTAGCGACGGTCGCTTCTCGGCCCGGTACGAATGAGTGCGTCTGAAGGGCAGAGAGCGCGTCGGCACCGGAAGGGGCGGTTCGGCCAATCGTGTCTCGCAGATTCGCAACAAATGGATCCCCGTCTGGCAGACCGAGCCAATATTCGCGCAGAATATAACCGGGGGCGCCGATTGACGCGGCCTCGACTGGGAATTCTGACAAGGCGCTCGTGCTGCAGGCGCCTTTCTCGACAGTGCCTCCGCAATTTAGCAGCAATAAACAAGCTAATCCCGGACACAGGCTCCGGCTTCGCTTGAACTGACTTCGGAAATTGAGAGCTGTTAGGTAGTGCATACGGGGCCTCCAAACTGGCTCGTTCTGGTGCGTTTTGCAAGAAGAAAGAAGCGGTGGCCGTGGTTCTCGCAAAGGGTTAACCAGGGCCAACCCTCGTTTGGCACACCCGCGTGACCCAGAGTGCGACAGTTATTGCGTGATCGGCAACGCGATGGAACCGAGTGTCGAGCAACCCGCTTGCTCGAATGTCTTGAACTTCAAGATGAGATCGAGGGCATAGTCAGACGCCCCTCTGATGCCCGTTCCGTCATCCGCAACCGTCCCCCGATATATGACCGGTTCACGCCGGCCGCCGTAGGTACCGGTCAATGAGAACGACACACGCGCACCGTCTATGCAGTACCGACCTCGCACCACCGCATACACGGGCTCATTTTCTTGGCGGGCAATTTCACGAGCAAACCACTCGCACGGCAGGGGCTCCCGAAGGTAGCTTCTCGGTGGAAAAGCCCAAATTTCTCCATCTTCGTAGAAGCGGAATACCTTTGGATCATCCCCGGCCTCGGTCTTACCCTGAACCACGTAGAAGCCATCCGTTCGCAGCTTGATCGGGTTCTTCTCGGGCGAAGCGCAGGTTTCGTAGCGTTGAAACTCCGCCTGATTCACACGCTTGCGACTCCGTTCCCGTGGCACTTGGGTGATTGGATAGCAAGGACACGCACAGCCCGCGCAAAGCCACGCCACCAACAAGGTGAGCCTGGAACGGCGCCCAATGAAACTCCGCATCCACAACGCTTTCAATTCAACTCCGCTCCGCTGGAGATCAAAAATTCACCCGGTGGCCACATTCGATACAAGCTGACACGGATCCGCGGTTCGCCTTGACGATACTCAACGGAGCCGTACACGCGCAGCAGTACGCCTGGCACGAGCTTCGCCTTTTCCGGAAAATCGAGCCTTCCCAGCGAAATGCGAATGAACGGCAAACGCCGCTGAGACACCGTCACGCGACATGCGGATTCGGGGGGAACGTAAACCTCGGTCGGATCATGATCACTTGGACAAGAGTTCGGATACGAGAGCCGCCGCTGACGGAGCACCAGCACCCTCTCTCCCGCGACATCCTCGGACGCCACCACGATACCTGTGGCGCTAACACGGTGACGGTTCCAATAGTCCTTCTCAACTCTCGCTCCCACGAGGCGAAACTCCGTCCGTTGAGACTCGGAGGGCTCACCCTCCAAAGGAACATACTGTGAAGCGTGACCGAAGGGGCCGGCGTTGCTGCAACAGGCGAGACACGCAAAGAGGGGGAGCGTTGCTGCCAGAGCGACGATGATTTTCGTCATCGATTTCATAAAAGCAGAGCTCCTCCCGCGGGGCCCGATTCGACTAGCGGATGATTTGGCCGCAAATCACTGAATTATCGGCGGGGTCACGATTGTTGGCGTTGTTGCACTCGGCCACCGTGTCGTTGGGATCGACCACGCCGTAGATGGTGATGCTGCGCGCCGGCGGGAGGCCGGGGATCGTGACTGTTTTCACGTCGCTGGCACCGGGGGCCAGGGAAGCGATCACTTCCTCAAAGATCTGCGTGCCCCCTTGGGATGGATCTCCTGCGAAGTAGCGAACAATAACATTCGTCGCCGCGCTGTTACCGAGGTTGGTAACCGTCCGCGCGACCGTCGCGTCAGGACACACCTGCATTGCCGCGCCGAGCGTGAGCAAAAGATCGGCCTGCATGACGCCCGCCTCGACGCTGGCGCTAGCGCTGTTGTTGTCCTCGTGGCATTCGCGTTCGATACCTGCCATCAGCTGCGGCGAGCTGTCGACAAATACCGTAACTTTCGTGGGCAGCGATGCATGCCCGTTGCTGGCTTTCTGGTAGCTGACGTTGAGCACCACCGAGGCCCCTGGTTCCAGGCTGCTTTGCAGGGTGAACGTGAGTGGCTGGCCCTGCACGTCCTTCAACGCTTCGCTCACTTGATTCCATTCGCCTTCAAACCGCACCACCACACCAGGCCCCACGCGCAGGTCGCCCGCGTTCTTGACTTCGAACGCGATGAGCAAGGTATCGCTCAACATGCCGCAGGCAACGTCTGGGGACGACACACCGACGCCCACCAACGTAAGATCCGGGGCCACGCCAAACGAACGCGGCTGAGAGCGATAGGTATTGTAGAGGCGACCGTTGAGCGGCTTCCAGCTCTCGGGCTCGTGAAGCGGAACCTGTCCGCCCTCCGTGATGTTCGTGACGTGATAGGACTGCTGATTCCAGATGCGGCGAGCGGATACCCACGTATCGGTGGGATCACCCCAGACTCGAATGCCCTGCGGACCGAGTGGAATACCGCCGGGATCATCGTCGCAACGATCGGTTTCGGCTGTGTTCATGCTGGTCACTATCTCGGCATTGCCGTCGTTGTCGACGTCCGCGACAACTGGATTCTCAACGCCCGTTCGGCTGCGGGAAACCCCGGAGTAGAGGACCTCGGCGGTGCCTCCCTCGTACACTCGAAACTCACATTCATCGTTGTAAATCGCCTCAGCGGCGCCATCACCGTTGAAATCGAACACACTCGACGACGTAGCGCGGCTCGAATCATCGTCGCTGTCGCGTTGCCACCCGTTGTGGTAGCAGCTGCAGCGGCCAAGGCTTGTGTTGCAGAAGGCGCCCGCAGCGCAGTCGGAGTTCTGCGTACACGCATTATTGGCCCCACCGCCAGGATTGCGGACAGGGTTCGTATTGTGCCCACCGTTCATTTGGGTCGCGCGCGCAATGGTGGCGGGCCACGCCGGACAAGCCCCGCCGGTGGTCGGTTCCTGCAAATCCACCACTACGAAGAAGTTCTGCAACGCAGAGCCAATCTCCGGAAAGCCGTCCCCGTCGAAATCATCCACATTGGGGGCTCCACCGCGCGCGCCCCCCAGCAGATCCTTGCGTAGGATGATCATGCCCGTCTGCGAATTCAAGATGACCAGAAAACCATCGCTGATGAGCACCACTTCTGCCTTGCCGTCGGGTGGATTCGCCGTCCCGGGCGCAACCGCTGGGTTCGCACCCCACACGTCAGCAATGGCACAGAAACCATCCGCCTTGTCACCAATAAGAATGCGCGCGCTACTGCCATCGAGGTTGAGCGCCGCCGCATCCCAGATTAACTCCAATGTTCCCGTGCACGGCGGCGTCTGGCAAGCCGCAAGATTATCCGGCATGCGATACAGGGCTGTGCCTGCGACAATCTCCATACCCGCCTTATCGCTCCGCACGTCCGCGGCGCAGCTCATCGCCGAGATTTGGTTGTTGCCATGCGCAGCGCCGCCGTTCAAACGGTGGGTCACGATGATCTTGCCCTGGGCGTCAGCGCCCAAGGCGTACACGGTGCGGCCCACGATGATCTCCGCGTAGCCTGCGTAGTCGAGATTGGCGACGCTCAGAGTCTCCCCCTCTTCTGTCGGGGACCAGGCAGACTGCAGCGAGTAAAGGAGGCTGCCGCGATTGTTTAAGATCCTGAAGGTGTTGGACTCCGTCCCGTAAATGATCTCGGGGATCCCATCGTAGTCGAGATCCGCCACGACCACCGGAGCTCCAGAATCTCCGTTGGGATCCGAATCTCCGCAGGCCGGGGGCGCTGGGTCTGGTTCATTCCAAAGCTTGGAGTCGCCACAGCGTGCAAAAAAATCAGCTCCCTTGCGCGGACCTCCACCGTGAATGGCGCGCACAATGCCGTTGCCCCAAGGATTATCCCCTTTGTGCGAGGTGAACAGGATCTCCGGGAAATCACGTTCGTTGATCAATCCATCGCCATTATCGTCGTCGAGGTTGGCAACGATCGGGGTTGCGAGCACTTGATTGAAGGCGCCCCACGGCGGGATATTGCGCGCGGCAGTACCGTCGTGGCCGATCGTATCCGTGCGGCTGTCGCCACCCCAATGCAGTTCCACTGCGGGAGGCGTGCTGCCAAATGGCACCGCAGGCAGGGTGCAGGTCGGCGCTTTGCCCGTGCCCGTACAATCTCCCACTTCACACGTCGTGTAGCTGGGGCAATCCCAATCGTCCTCGCACGAGCAGGTCGCCATGCCGGCGCTAGCGGCTGCACACGCGCTCGTGAAATAGGCTCCCGAGCCGCAGCTCAGTTTGGCCACATTGCCGCTGCCGCTGGAGGCGCATTCCAGCACCTGATCCCCCTGGCACACGCTCGTACCGGGCATGCACGCATCCGGCATGCAGCTCGTTCCGTCGCAGAACTGCTCGGGGGGGCAAGCGACATCGCTCGCGCAGTTGGTAGTACAGATATTGCCACCCATGGGGTGCGCCGCGCAGTGTGTGCCCGCAGCACAAGCGAGCTCCGTGCACTCGCGATTCACACACGACGCCGCCCCGACAGCCAGCACACAGCGCTGACCCGGGCCGCAGTTCGCTGTCGCGCACGCGTCCATGTTCGAGGCACCCGCCGCATTGCCGCCCGCTCCTTGACCCGGCAACATCAAGCCAACGCCACCGGTCCCAGTGCGCGAGCTCCCAGTACCTCCGCTCGTGTTGCCATTCCCACTTCCGCCCGTGTCGACACCCGCGCCCCCGCCGAACACACCTGACTTTTCGCTGTCGGAACAACCGGGCCCCGTTAGGCGACTGATCCTATTTAGATTGCCAACTTCCGCGGTCGAAGCTCGTAGTTC
>CAZSUA010000049.1:0-24099 GCA_964609655.1 uncultured Polyangiaceae bacterium
AGGAGTGGCCGGGCTTGGAAAAGCGCATGCTGATCATGACGGGTGGAGCTTTCAGCACGGAACACACTGATTTCTTGGCTGGGCTCGACGTGCCTGCCTTGACGAAACCTTTCGATCTCGCCGAGTTGCGCAGACTGATCGTGTCGATGGCGGCCCTGCCGGCAGGTGCTGAGGAGCTATCCCGCCATCAATAGTTGGTTGAGCTTCTGAGCCAAGAGCGGGCCTTCTGTTTCGTGCTTGAAAAAGGCGAATGCAGATTGCCAAGCTTGGCTTCCAATGCGCTCTGCCCAATCTTCCAAGTCTTTGGCAGAGTAGCTCGTCTTTCGCAACCGCAGGTAACCAAAATTCGCAGTTGGAATGAGAGGCGGGCTCTTTTCCGTCGTATCCAGATCACCGCCGCAAAGCGCCGCGTTGCTCGCTCGGAGCACCGAGTAGACGTCGTCCGAGAACCAGCTTGGATGTCGAAATTCAAACGCCGCCTGTTGCTCCTTTGGCAACCAGCCGAGGAAACGCGTGAGCACCGGTAGATCTTTCTGCAGCGTTGGAGGCAACTGAAAGAGAAGAGGCCCCAAGCTTCCGCCAAGAACTCGGGCGGTACCGATAAACTGGGCCAGGCTTGCTTCAGAGGCGCCGAGCTTCTCCGAATGCGTGATTCGCCGCGGGGCCTTGAGAATAAAACGGAACCCCTCCGGTACCTGAGATTTCCAGCCTTCGAGGAGGCTTGGTTGGGGCATTCGGTAAAATGTGTTGTTAATCTCCACGGAGTGCAGGCGCCCCGCATAGTAGGCGAGCATGTCCTTCGCCTTGGTTGCGGTCGGGTAGAAGATCCCCTTCCATTCCGAGTAACTGAATCCGCTGGTGCCGGCAGAAAAGCGCATCGTTTTTCCTTACACCAATGGATGGCGCGAGAAAGCCACAAATTTAGACACTGGGCAATGGGCCGGCTGCGCAGCCACGCTGAGTCCCGAAGCTCCCCTAGACGGTTCGTGGTCGGGGTGCGATCCTTTGAGGCCCTTGTCTCCAGAAAACGACCCATTGCCAAAGGCAGCAAGCTTAACGCCCGGGCTAACGCTCGCTTCTCGGTACCGTATCGACGAGGCCGTCGTCGGTGAAGGCCTGCGACCCAGCTATCGTGGCGTCGATCTACAGACCGATAGCCAATTTTGCGCAATCGAATTGAGCTTGCCCGAACAGGGCGTGGTGACGAAGCTCAAGGAGCTACACCACGCACACATCGCAAAAATTCTTGACGTCATCACGCAGGCGGATGGCTCGTGCATCTTGATTTCAGAACGGGTGTTGGGTCAAACGCTTGGCGCTTATGTGCGTCAGCACATGGAGGAGCATGAGCGCGCGCCCGTGGATGGCGTACGCCTCATGTTGCGCTTGGCAGACGCCCTTTCCCATGCCCACGCCCTTGGCGCGTGTCATGGGTCGATTGGTCCACTGAGTGTGCTGGCCGTGCCCGAGGGGCGGCTCGGACCCATTCTTACCGTCGAGGGCTGGCAGCTTTCCGAGTCGCCATTTTTCGTGGGTGGGAAACGTGGTGAAGAGGCGCCCAGTGAGGCCGGAGACACGTGGGCGGTAGCCTGCCTCCTGCATTATGTCCTATCGGGGGCGGAGCCGAACCCTGAGGGCGTGCATTCCGTCGAGGAGCTGCATCGGCTTGGGATCTTGGATCCACCGCTCACCGATGCTTTGCTCGCGGGGCTCAACGCGAACGAAGCCCAGCGTGCGCGGGTGCTCAAACCACTTAAACGCGATCTGGCGCGCTGGTTTGTGGATCACGCCGCGGACGAACCGCTCTCTTCGGGGGTGCATTCCTCGAACCCACCACCCCTGCCGTCGCCTTCGTCGCCTTCGTCACCGTCGATTGTCCTCGCCTCAGTGAAGAGCGAACAGCCGCGGGAAGACCGCGTCAGCTTATCTTCTGCGCCCAAGACGGCTGGAGGTCTTGCCGCCTGGGGTTTTGGCGCGCTGGCCGTGGGGATTCTAGGCGCTTTGGCCTTCTCCTCAATGATGGGGCGCCCTAAATCGCCAGAGCCAGCACCACCATCACCGTCACCAGCGAGAGAAGTTGCTGCACTGCCAACCCAAAAAGACCTCGACCTCACCGAAGTGCCGGTGATGGGCGCCGAGCAAACGCAGAGCGATAACGCAACAGCCAGCTGCGTCGCAGGTTATCTTCCAAAGGGTGCCTTTGCCAAGGCACCAGACCTCGAGTGGCTGTGCACCGAGCCCGATCCTCGAAAGGGCGCGGACCGGCTTCGGTCAGCGATTGTTGAGGGTGCCCCCACTGCGGCGAGTGACGCCATGCGCCTTTTTGGGCGACTAGGTTGGTACGACATGGCCGCGTATGCTGTGGTGCGTGCCGGTTGCTGTGGCGAAGGGAAAACCTTGGAGTTGCCGAAACCGAGCCCCAAATGCAGCGATATGGGACAAGCGCTGGCCGCCGTGGGCCACAGCATCATGGCCAATGGCGAAGTCGAGCAGGCTCTGGAAGCGTATCGGTCGACCGTGCAGTGCGAGATCTCGGCCGGTCGGGCTAAGGAATTCAAGCACGAGGCCCGGGTGGATGGCGGCGAGGGCTCCACGTTCCGCGAATTCATCCGCGGCGTGCTTCAACCCTGATTCCGATGGGCCATCCCCTTCGACGACTCTTTTCGCACGCGCAGTCTTATCGGCGCGACGTTTGGTTCGCCTCCATTTTCTCCGTTCTGAATAAGCTGTTTGACGTCTTGCCCGAAGTGCTGATTGGCGTCGCCGTCGACGTGATAGCGAACCGAAAGAATTCCTTCTTAGCACGCTATGGTATTTCAGACCCTGGCCAGCAGCTTTGGCTCTTAGCGGCCCTGACCGTTTTGATTTGGGTTTTGGAATCCAGCTTCGAATATCTGTATGCGGTTCGCTGGCGAAACCTGGCGCAGAATCTTCAGCACGATCTGCGGATGGAGGCCTACTCGCACGTGCAGCGTTTGGAGCTTGCCTGGTTTGAACGCAGGAAAACCGGGAATTTGATGTCGATTCTCAACGACGACATCAACCAAATGGAGCGCTTTTTGAACGGCGGCGCCAATGATCTGATTCAGATCGTGACCGGGTCGTTCCTGGTGGGGGCGGTGTTCTTCACGCTCACCACCAAGATCGCAGGCCTGGCGCTCTTGCCGATCCCCGCGATCATCTACGGCGCTTTTTGGTTTCAGGCGCGCTTGGCCGCACGCTACACACTGGTTCGCGAAACGGCGGGGAACCTCAATTCGCGCTTGAACAACAATCTGCTTGGGATCGCGACCATCAAGGCGTACGCGGCCGAGAACTACGAAGCGGAACGCATCCGAGAAGATTCCGAGGCGTACCGCGCAGCCAACGCCTCCGCGATTCGTTTCTCAGCAGGGATCACACCGATCATTCGCATGGCCGTGTTGGCTGGCTTCACCGTGACGCTGCTCTATGGCGGTTTCCTCGCCTTACGTGGCGAAATCGGAGTCGGTAGCTACTCAGTCTTAGTTTATCTCACGCAGCGGCTGCTCTGGCCCATGACGCGTCTGGCAGACATGACGGACCTCTATCAACGCTCGATGGCTTCGGTCGAACGTGTGATGAATCTGGTCGAAACCCCAGTAAAAATCGATTATTCGGGACGAGCTCTGAAGCCGCGAGAGGTGGCGGGGGCGCTCCGCTTTGAGGCGGTGAATTTTGGGTACGCTGAAGAAGCGACGCTTTCCAACGTATCGTTGACCATTCCGGCTGGTAGGAGCGTGGCGTTTGTGGGCACAACGGGCAGCGGGAAGAGCACGCTCGTGAAGCTTCTACTGCGCTTTTATGAGCCTAATTCCGGAGCCATCCTGCTGGATGGGGTCCCAATTGGAGAGTATGCGCTTCAGGATCTGCGCCGCTGTATCGGCTATGTTTCTCAGGACAGCTTCTTGGCAGATGCGAGTGTGCTCTTGAATATCGCTTACGGTTTGCCCGAGGCTGCCCGAGAAGACGTGATTCTTGCAGCCAAGGCTGCCGAAGCCCATGAATTCATCGCCGCGCTACCCGCTGGCTACGATACGGAAGTGGGTGAGCGCGGTCAGAAGCTTTCGGGTGGCCAACGGCAACGCATCGCACTCGCTCGCGCCATCCTGAAGAATCCGCCGATCCTCGTGCTCGACGAAGCGACCAGCGCGGTGGACAACGAGACGGAGGCCGCGATTCAGCGCTCTCTCAGTAAGTTGGTGGTTGGGCGCACCAGTCTGATCATCGCGCATCGACTTTCCACTGTGCGGCACGCGGATTGTATCCATGTGATCGAACAGGGGCGAATCATTGAATCCGGAACTCACGCCGAGCTCATCGCTCAAGGCGGCCAGTACGCGATGCTCTGGCGGCTGCAAACGGGTGAACTACTTGCTCCGTAGCTCGTGTTTCTCTTTCGCTCGTGCGCTGACACGGCAAGATTCCAACGCAGCATCTAGTATGAGATGGTGACAACGGAATGAGCAACCGCAAGCGCGCCAATTTGTGCAAACCTGCCGGGCGCAACGGAGGCACGTGATGGAAGCTCAGTCGACCCAATATAGCTCAGAGGCCCAGGTCAGAGATCCGATGGACGAGCAAAGCTGGCTGGTCTGGGTGGACGGTAGCGATACCGTTGGGCCTGTCTCAGTGCGTCAGATCGCCCTTGGTATTCGTGCTGGCAAGGTGCCGACGGACGCTCGCGTGCAACAGACGGGCGACGTTTGGTGGTCAGGCGTTCTGGACGAGCCAAGAGTCGTTCAGGCGCTGAAGGTTGGCTGACAAGGTGCTGGGCTGAGTAGAGCGACGCCGCTTGTGGCGCGACGTCGCTTCCGTCTCAGCGTTGAGAACCTGGAATTAGAAGCAGTACCACTTTTGGTTCTGGGGTGAACAACCGCACGCCAAGGGTGTGCCTGCACCCGCCGCTCCGGCTGTATTCCCAGCTCCGCCGCTCGCTGCTCCGCCGCCAGCCGCATTCGGCACTCCGCCGCTGCTACTGCCAGCAGCATTGGCGCCTGCAGCGTTTCCGGCACCTGCCGCACCTGCCGCACCCGCACTGCCCACGTCTAACCTGGACATGAGAAGCTCGTAATCGCAAAACGTACCGCCCAGTGCAGGGCAAGCTGTGCCGTTAGCTGGAGGCTGTGGCGGACAGTTCTGAGATTGAGTTTGGAAGCACTGCCATGCCCCAGCTTTGCAATCGCAAACGTTCCTGCCGCGGTGCTTGCAGTTGGCGTTTTCGAGCCCAATACAAGCGTCACCGGCCACAGGAAGGGTCATGGGGCAGATCGGGTTTAGGCACGCCCAAACATTGCGTGTACACGTACAAACGTTCACGGCATAAGGGCACGCGGTCCCGGAAGCTGTGCCGGTGCAATCCAACAGGTTGCCTGTGGGCTCGGTTGCTGGGCAGATTGCCGAGAGCATTCCGCCGCTGCTCATCGCGCCTGCTGCGCCGCCCGATTTGGCCGCTGCGCCGCCCGTTCCACCTTCAAGAACGCTGGTGTCGCTGCCGCTGCAACCCCAGAATGACAAGAGCACCGCTAGACCCAACGCACCCCAAATACCAGTTTTCATATCAAAGCCTCCGAACGCGAGAGCTTGCCCGCGGTGGGCAGACTCTCGTCGTTGAAGTGTGGGCGGGTCAAGCGCGAAAGCTAGCCACGAACTGGGGCAAAAATCGCGCTAGAAGTCACTGGCATATCCACATTGATTGGAAGCAACCACAGCCCCCGTTGCCATACGGGCAAACAGCATTCGCAGTGGTGCACGCCGCACCATTCAGAGGCTTTGTCGCGGGGCAATCGGCTGAACCCGTGCAGAACCAGGCGGTATCGTCGCAAACACAAACGTCAGCTCCAAACACGCAAACGTCCATGCCGGTACAGGTTGCGGCGTTAGCAGGCTTCTGCACCGGACAATTGGCACCGAAGCTGAACCCTCCTGTGTTCGCGGAAGCGCCACCGCTTCCTTGGTTGGTTCCGCCGGAGCCGCTGTTGCTGGCGCCGCCCGAGCTGTTGGCATTGCTGGCTCCGCCAGTCGCTTTGGAGCCGCCGCTGTTGGCATTGCTGGCTCCGCCAGTCGCTTTGGAGCCGCCGCTGTTGCCGTTGCTGGCTCCGCCAGTCGCTTGGGCACCGCCCGTGGTTTGACCGGACCCGCCGCTGCCATTCACAGCTCCGCCCGTTCCAGAACCGGTAGTGGTTGTATCGTCGCCGCAACCGACGGCTGCGAACAATGCCAGTGCGCCCACGGAACCCCAGGTAAGAATCTTTTGCATTTGTTCCTCCAAGTGAAAGACAGCCAAAGGTGGCGGAGCCCAAGTGTCGCCCTTTCGCTAAAGCAGCTCAAGTCTTCCCAGAACTTGAGCATCCCCTACGTGCTCCTCAACTTGTCCGTGACCATCTCAAAATCGAGCACAGGTAGTAAGCATGCTTACTACCTTGCAACGAACAAAAAGGGCGACTCCACAGGCACGCCTGCGCGCGGCCAACATGGAAGCACTTCGATCACTCACCGAGCAAACCGGAGGCAGAGCGCAAGTGTCGCTCGTTCGATAAAGCAGCTCAAGTCTTCGCAGATTTTCCGTATTCCCCGGAATAGTACGGCTGGGCGGATTGTCTGACCGGGCGCGGTTCGCTATAGCCGCACAGGAAAAAGCCTCAAAAAACGCTTCGGGAGTTTCGCGTGATGCAGGATGTTAGGGCATTGAATGAAATGGTGGCGGCCCAAAGCGCCATGGTGGATGACCTCATGGCTGAGGTTGGCAAAGTCATCGTGGGGCAAACCCAGATGGTGGAGCGGCTTCTGATCGGACTGCTCGCCGGTGGTCATGTTCTCTTGGAAGGGGTGCCGGGGCTCGCCAAGACGCTCACGGTTCGCACGCTCTGCGACGTGATTGCAGCGAAGTTTGCGCGCGTTCAGTTCACTCCCGATCTTTTGCCAGCCGATCTGATCGGCACCACCATCTACGAGCAGCGAACGGGCGAATTTCGCAGCAAGCTCGGGCCGATCTTTGCGAATCTGGTGTTGGCCGATGAAATCAATCGCGCACCAGCCAAGGTGCAAAGCGCGCTGCTTGAGGCGATGCAGGAAGGTCAGGTCACGATCGGTGATCAAACGTACCCACTTCCGAATCCGTTCGTGGTCATGGCAACTCAAAACCCCATCGAACAGGAAGGCACCTATCCGCTGCCAGAGGCGCAGGTGGATCGCTTCATGTTGATGGTTAAGGTGGGCTACCCAACGCGGGACGAAGAACGGCTCGTGATGGATCGAATGACGGGCACCATCCCCAAGGTAGCCAGCGCGAAAACGACACCAGAACAGCTGCTCGAAGCGCGTAAGATCGTCAGGGAAGTGTACGTCGATGAGCGCGTTAAGAATTATATTCTGGATGTCGTTTTCGCCACACGTGAGCCCGCGCGCAAAGGCCTTCAGGACCTCGCACCGCTGATCCAATATGGAGCCAGTCCGCGTGCCAGCATCGCACTCAGCTTGGCAGCGCGAGCCCACGCTTTCCTCAGGCACCGCGGGTACGTGACTCCCGAAGACGTTAAGGCGATCGGCCCAGATGTGCTGCGGCATCGTGTGGTTGTTTCGTATGAGGCAGAGGCTGAACAGGTGAGCGCCGAGGACATCGTGCGCCGCGTGTTTGAAGTGGTTGAGGTCCCGTAAGTTCTGGGCATGCACGATCTTTGAGGACGTCTCGTGATTGAAAAAGAGCTCCTTAGAGCATTGAAGAAAATCGAGATCACGACCAATCGGCTCGCGACGGAGCAGCTTTCCGGCAACTACACCTCTGTATTCAAAGGGCAGGGGCTCGCGTTTCGCGAAGTGCGCCAGTATCAGCCCGGCGACGATGTTCGCACGATCGACTGGAATGTGAGTGCTCGCATGAACGAGCCTTACGTCAAAGTTTTCGTGGAAGAGCGCGAGATGACGATGATGCTGGTCGTCGACATCTCGGCAAGTGAGCAGTTTGGTTCGCAGGCTATGGATAAATCTCGGGTAGCCGCCGAAGTCGGCGCGCTGTGTGCCTTCAGCGCCATCAAGCACAATGATCGCGTCGGCTTGATTCTGGCTACCGACCGGGTGGAAAAAATTGTGCCGCCGAAGAAAGGGCCCAAACACGTCATGCGCGTGGTGCGGGAGATCCTGGGCGCCAAGCCAGAACATCGAGGCACAGATCTCAAGATCGCTCTCGAAACCTTGTATCGCGTCGCGCGTCGCCGAAGCGTGGCATTTGTGTTGAGCGATTTTTATACGAGTGGCTATGAGCGCGCGCTTTCCTTGGCTGCTGCGCGGCACGATGTGATCCCGATTTTGCTTTTAGATCCGCGGGATGAAGAGTTGGCCGATGTGGGGCTCACCACCTTTGAGGATTTTGAAACCGGAGAGAGTGTCCTGGTGGACACTTCCGATCGGAAGGTGCGGGAACATTACCGCCAAGCGATGCTCAAGCTCAGAACCGGGCAGATCCGACTCTTCCGCAAGCTGGGTCTGGATCACTGCGTGGTTCGGACCGATCAGCCCTACATCAGGCCGATCCGAGATCTCTTCAACCGGCGCGCAAAAAGGGTGCGTAGGTCATGAGGAGTGGGGCACGCGTGGCTAACGGAATTCTGGCTTTGTGGGCATTTTTATTGTTTTCGGAGGGCGTCGTTGCCCAAGTGGCAACTCAGCTCGGTGCCGCTGGTAGTGGCGCCGCTGGCAGTAGCGCCGCTGGCAGTAGCGCCGCTGCCGGCCAGAAGCCTGTAGTTGCCAGTGCCCTGCCTCTGACGGTCGGTGGGAGTTGCGTGGAAACGGTCGAAGCCGCGACTCGGCCGCGCGTGAGTGAGCGTTTTCCGGCACGCGGCTTGAGCGGCCATCAAGTGATCTTGGAAGTGGAGGTGACCCACGGCAAAGGCCAGAGCGTCTTGCCCAGTGGCTTTCGAGTCCAGCGCGAGGGGCCGGCGTCGGACGCGCTCAAGCAAGCGGGCTTTGTGCTTCCAGACGCCGCTGGGCCTGCCGTTCCGAGTTTAGCTTCAAAGCCTGCCGGGGAGCTCATCACGACCCGTGTCTTACTTCCATTCTTGGTGCTCCCCGAAAAACCGGGTCGCCAAAGCTTAACGCTGCCCTCGGTTCCGATCGCGCTCGCGCGTGCCAGCGGAGAGGTGGTGACGCTGTGTACGTCGCCGCATTCGATCAACGTTGAAGATCCAACCGCCAACACACCCAATCCAAAGCCCAAAGCGAATCCGAACGCCCGCCGCCAGCGGGAGGAGTGGACGGCCCTCAAATATGCTGTTTTTGGCTTATTGGGGGCGCTCGTGTTGGCCGCGCTCACGGCCTTCCTCGTGAGCCGCTGGTTACGTCGCCCCAAGCGTGCCGCTCCCCCCATTAAGGCACGTCCACCCTGGGAGGTGGCGCGGGAAAGTTTGTTTGATCTGCGCCACGCGGGGCTGGTGTCGGATGGGCGTGCGGCCGAGCACTACGAACGAGCGGCTAATATCATTCGCCAGTATCTCGGAGATCGTTTTGGCTTCGATGGCTTGGAGTGCACCACGCGCGAGACGGTGCATTTGATTCGCGATAGCCTGATCGATCATGCCACTGGCCTTCAAATTCGAAATTTTTTGATCGACGCCGATCTCGTCAAGTTTGCGAAAGTTTCTCCTTCGGATGAACAATGCACGGCGGTAATTGCGGAAGCGGAAGCCATCGTGCAGAAGACGGTTCCGGCAGCTATGCCAGTGCCCATGGCAGTGAGTGCCGAGCGTCCCTCCGGCGCACAGGATGGGTCGGTATGAAGGGGGCCCAGCGCGTTTGGACATTGGTGCTGCTCTTGGTTGGAGCCTTGTTGGCGCTTGCGCTCTATCCGCTGCTGAGCCGCGGTGAGGAGTGGGTGGCTGCGGATTGGCAGCAGCCGTGGTTTTTGCTCGGTTTGGTGGCTCTGCCGCTAGTTCTAGGGTTCAGTACGTTCGGGCGGGATGCGCGTGTGCCGCGGCTGCGTCTGGGCACGTTGGCCGCTTTTAGTTCGGGACCGCAGGGCGTGCGGGTTTGGTTCCGTGATTTGCCCGGGGTGCTTCGAACGGTGGGCTTGGCTGGCATGGTGTTGGCGCTGGCGCGCCCTGTGAACACACTCCGCCCGGCCGAAAGTGAGGAAGAAGGCATTGATATCGTGGTGGCCTTGGATCTTTCAGGCTCGATGGCAGCATCGATCTCCAACCTTCCCAACAATCTAACGCCTTACATGCCGGAAAGGCCGCGCGGCGTGCTGCCGACGCGTGTGGATGTGGCACGGGCTGTCCTCCGCGATTTCATTGCACGCAGGAGGACAGATCGTATCGGGGTGGTGGTGTTTGCGGCTGATGCCTTTGTGCTCTCCCCTCCGACGCTCGATTATCATCTGCTGGATTCACTGGTTGCGAAGATGGATCTCAATCTGATTTCCGCTGATGGCACTGCGATTGGAGACGCTCTGGGTGTTTCAGTGGCGCGTCTGCGGCGCAGCCTGGCCACGACGAAAACCGTGCTCCTTTTGACCGATGGTGACAACAAAGGTGGCAAGCTGGCGCCTGAATTTGCGGCTGATCTTGCGAAGCAAGTGGGCGTGAAGGTATTCACGATTCAGATTGGTCAGGGCGATATGGCGCAGTTCCAGAAAGGCTTCGACCTCTTTGGGCAGCCCCAGTACGTGAACGTGCCCGCGCCCACCAATCCCGCGCTCTTGCGTGATTTGGCCAAACGCACGGGTGGTCGGGCCTATGTGGCGAGCGACGCCAAGGGGCTTCAAGATAGCGTCCACGACGTGCTGAACACTCTGGAGCGTACGACGTTCGATTCGAACAAGGCGAGCTACGAAGAGCTGTATCGGTATTTCCTCTTGCCTAGCGTTCTTTTGATCGCGCTTGAAGCCCTGCTCAGCGCCATTTGGCTTCGGAGGTTTCCGTAAATGAAATTTGCTGAGCCCATTTGGTTGTTTGGAGCGGGCGTTGGACTCTTGGTGGCGCTGTTCCTGATTTGGGGTGGGCTGCTGAACGCGCGGCGCATTCGACGTTTCGGCACAGCGGAGCAGGTTCAAAAGCTGTTTACTGCAACGGCAAGCTCCCGGCGTGCTGTGAAGGGGGTCTTGCTGGTGCTCGCAGTTGCCATTTCGTTTGTGGCTTTGGCCCAGCCGCAGTACGGGCGGGGCACGCGCGTGATTCCGGCCACGAACCTGGATGTCGTGATCACGCTGGATTATTCGAAGAGCATGTTCGCTCAGGATATTCCGCCTTTTCGCATCGAGCGAGCCAAGGCGGAAGTGGCCCAGCTGATCCAATCCTTGCCGGGCGCTCGCTTTGCCGCGGTCGCCTTCGCGGGTGAGCCCATGAGCTTTCCGCTGACGAGTGATAGTGGGGCGATCAAGCAATTCTTGAGTCAGCTTTCTCCCAACGATATGCCGGTTGGCGGCACGGCCATCGCGCGGGCCTTAGAGTCCGCGCGCGATCTCTTAGCTCGCGATCCCCGCTCGAAAAACCACAAGCGCATCATCATTTTGATCACTGATGGCGAAGATCTGGAGGGGGATCCTGTGCAGATCGCGCAGTCCGCCGTCAATGAGGGCATCACCATCCACGTGGTGCAGATCGGCGGCCGCACTGCTGAGCCAATCCCGGAGATTGACTCAGCGGGTCGCGTTAAGGGCTTTCGGAAGGACGAGTCTGGCGCTCCCATCACCACCGCGCTTTCAGCAGAGGGTGAGGCGGCGCTGGCTAAAATTGCGGAGACGGCTGGCGGCACGATTGTGCGGAGCCAACGTGGCAAAATGGGCATTGATGAGATCAGCATGCGCTTGAGAAAGCTCATGACCGAAGAGCTGAGCGAGAAGGTAGAAACGGTCTACGCGGATGTGACCGTCTATCCGCTGAGTTTTGCCGCTTTCTTACTGCTGGTTGAGGCCTTGATTGCGGAGGCCAGACGGCGTCGCCGCTCGGCGCCTGAACTTGCGAATTCCCTAGGGGATGTGCACAGCACACCGCGTCGCCAGAGCAAGCTGAAGCAGCGTCTGGGGCGCGCAACCTTGGGCGGAGGATTGTTGATCTTGGTGGCTCTGGCGCCTTCGTGCGATATCGGCCCATCCAAGTGGTTCGATCGCTTCTCGCCGGCCGTGGATGATGCCATTGAAAAGCTCGATGCAGGTGATTCGTTGGCCGCGCAGCAAAGCCTGGTGGAGTACCTGAAGACGGGCAAGTGTGAGGCCGGGAAGATTGGCACGCCCGACAGCGTGAAACATCGCCCCTTTGCCAGCTTCGATCTTGGGTTAGCGCTGTTCAAGCTCGCAGAGAAGTTCGGAAAGAAATTTGGCGAAGAGGGCTTGGCAGCAGGTGCTGAGGACGCCGGAACGAGCCCGGCGGAGCAGAAGGCGGCGGAAGACCGGATCGAGCAGGTGGATTGTGCGCTGCGGATCGCTCAGGCCATCGCACTCGATCCACAAACACCAGCCGAGCTCCGTGCGCGGGCTCACTACCTTTCAGGCAATTTGGAATTTTTGCGCGGAAATTATCGTGGCGCTGTGCGCCACTACGACAAGGCGCTCGCCATCGTGCCAGGCGTTCAGTCAGACGCAGGCGATCTACTCGGTCAGGACGCTGCCTTCAATCGCGCGATTGCGCTCCGAAGAATCGAAGAGCGAGAGCCGCCGGATGCTTCGCCGGATGCAGGTGCTGACGGTGGCAATGATGGCGGAGACGATGCGGGCGACGCTGGGCAAGATGCGGGCGATTCTGGCAGCCAAGAGCCGGATGCGGGCGACGCCGGGCAAGATGCCGGCAACGACGCTGGACAGGATAGTGGGCCGCCCGATGCTGGCGACGCCGGACAAGATTCAGCAAAGAATGAGCCAAAAGATGCGGGCGCCGAGCCGCAACCTCAGCCCTCCCAACAACCCGACGAAGCCAAGAACGATCGCGTTTTGGACATGCTGGAAAGAGCGCCGACGCTCCAACAAGAAGTGGCCAAGCGGGCCCGAGTGCGTAGGACGTTGAGTGCAGCGGAGGATCGGTGATCCAGAGTTCCCGAAAAAGCTGGCGGCTCCTCTGGACTGTTCTGTTCGCGCAGGCTGCGTACCTTTTCGTGTCAAATGTGGCTCTGGCGCAGCGTCTGAGCACCGAGTTGAGCGCTCGGCAGGTCGAAGTGGGCGAAACGTTCGTCGTCCAGCTCACAGCGCTTGTGGACGACGAGTCGTCACAGCCGCAAAACCCAGCTTTGAAGCTGCCGCCCGGAATCGTGGCCACCGGCCCGAATCTGAGCACGCAACAACAAGTCTCGATCGTCAACGGGCGCTTGAGTCGCAGCTACGGCGTCACGGCAACCTGGAGCGTCACCCCCACGAAAGTCGGCCGTTACCCGATTGGGCCGGCCAGCATTCTGATTCAAGGGCGGCGGCTTTCCGACGACGCCCAAAGCATTGAAGTGGTGGCAGCCGGGACGGCTCGTCAGCAGCCTCAGCGTGGGGCACGGGGCTTCCCGTTCGGATTTGACCCCTTTGATCCGTTTGGTTCTGGACCTCTATCGAATCGCCTGCGAGGTTTGCCGACTCCTGATCCCGACGCTGAGGAGCCAGAGCTCGATCCGAGCTCGGTGCCTGAAGAATGGCGGGTCGCGAGAGCTCCCGATCCCGCGGCCTTCTTGATCGCCAAGGTGTCGCCGCGCAAGGTGGTGGTGGGTCAGGCGCTATCGCTCAAGGTTTTCGCGTACACATCGTATCCAGGGTTTGATGATGTGAGTGCCAGCGACGTCACGCGCAAGGAGTTCCTCGCGTTCGATCTCGCCACCAAAGATCAATCGGTCATTCGGCGGGTGCCCATCGGGAATCAGCTGTTCAACGCGGCTCAGATCCGAGATCTGCTGTTAGTACCGTTGGCTCCCGGGCGCTTCAAGGTTGGCGAGATGACCATGAAGTTGGCTCTCATATCCCGCCGTGGACAAGAGGTTGTCGAAAGACACAGTGTCCCGGCCGAGATTGAAGTGGTGGAGCCGCCCAAAAAGGGGAGGCCGCCGGGTTATCGGCTGGGCGATGTGGGGCACTTTCAGCTGAAGGTGGAGGTGGCGCCCCGTGAAGTGCCCGTAGGTGGCGCGGTGTCGGTCACGGCCTGGCTCGAAGGTCAGGGTAATTTCCCTTCAGAACTCCGATTGCCCGAGCAAAAGGGCGTTGAGTTTTCTCAGCCAAGTCTCAAGGAAGAGATCACTCCCAAGGACGGAGCCCTCACAGGTTATCGTAAATTTAGTTATGTGGTGCGGCTCAACGAGGCAGGTGAGATGGATCTGGGTGCCCTTTCGCACCCGTATTTCAATCCCTCCGCAGGTTACGAAACCGCGAACGCTGCCTTAGGTGTTGTAAAATCCGTCGCGTCGGTCGCTCGCCCGGGAGCGCCCGAACCAGCGTCGCCTGAAGCTGCGCCGGCCTCGCCCCTGCAGCGGATTGCGGAGCTCATGAAACCCCGCCCGGACATGTCGGGCCAGAGGGTGCCTCCAGTAGCCAACGCCCCATCGGATCAGTCCTGGTTCTATCCATTGCTATTGATTGGGCCAGCTCTCGTAGTTCTAGGACAACTCCTGGGGAAGCTGGGATCTGCGGTGTCGACGCGTCAGAGCGTGCGCAAGGGCGCGCTCGCGTACCAGGCGCGGGTGGCTTTGGGGGAAGCGAGGCAGCTGGCTAAAAACGGCTCAATGAGCGCCGTTTCAGCGCTGGAACGCGCTGTCTTTCTCGCGCTTGAAGATCGGACGGGCAAAAAAACGCGGGCTGTGCTGCGTGGAGAACTGGCCAGCAAGCTCACTTCGCAAGGCTTCCCTTCGGAGCTTGCTGCGCGCGCGGTTGAGTTACTTGAGCAGGGCGATACCGTGCGCTTTGGCAACCTGGAAGCGGAGCTTCAGAAGCTCGTAGCCGACACCGGCGCCTGGTTGGAACGGGCGCTCGAAGTACGCAGGAGCGCGAGCTGAACATGGCGCGTTCGGCGTGTTCGTCGCGATCCCAAGCGGCGTGGACTTCGAGAAGGGTGTGGCGCTGCGTGTTAGGGCTCGCACTGGCTTTGAACACCATCATTGCCGGACCGAAGCTTGCGTTGGCGGCGGGAGACAAAGCCAGCGATCTTGCGAACGATGGTCTGCGGGCCCTTCAGGAAAGTGCTTCAAGGAGGGCGCTTGAGCAGTTCGAGTTAGCTGGGGATCGGGGACTCGCGGATCCCAATTTGAGCTACAATCGAGCGCTCGCTTACCTATTGCGCGCCAAATCCCCCCAAGCCGTCCCGGGTGATCTGGGGCAAGTGGCAGCTGGTTTGGAGGAGGCGCTGCTGCAGAATCCTGACGATGTTGAGGCCGAGCAGGTGCTGAATGCTGTGCGGGCAGAGCTGGCGCGCGTTCGAGCCAAGCCCCTGGGAGAGCCTGTTTCGGCCCGACCAAGCCTCGGTCGGGCGCTCGTTGGCTTGGCCCCCCGCGCGATTTGGGATTGGTTGGCGGTTGCGGCTTCACTCCTGCTCAGCGCCGGATTGCTGGGTCGAGCGCTGTTCAAGCGACCAGAGTTGCGTCTAGCAAGCGGACTTGGAATTGGTATTGGCCTCGGGCTCTTCGCGCTGTCCGCGCCACTTTCGTTCGCGGCGGGCTGGCTGAAAGAGAAAACGGAACCTGCAGTTGTGATCGCTGCCGAAGCGCGTTGGCTGGATGCAGCAGGTCTTCCCGCGAGGGCTCTCCCCGCTTCAGTTCACGGGGCAGGCGTCCCAGAGGGGGCGCTCGTGTACATTCACCAGAAGGCCGGAAATTTGGCGGAGGTTGAATGGGGGGCGACGCTCGGTTGGGTTTCCGCGGGGCAGTTGCGCGGCCTCCGCCAACGTTGAGCTGACGATTGGAGTGTGACGCCGCGGCGCTCGATTACCGCGACGGCGTGCCGGCATCGTTCTGTTCCGTGTCGCTCGGCTCCTCGTCGGGGAGGGGGCAGGCTTCTCCCGTGTGGCCGGGCTCGCCTTCCGGGATCCGACACGGGTGTACGGCGAGAACTCTCGACTCTGCTTTGTAGATCACTTTGCGGCGTTCGTCTTTTGCGGTGCCATCGGCGAAGTCCACGTGCCGGATTGCGTCCACCGCCCAGCCAATTTTGCCACTTTGCCGGACTTCCTCTCGGTCAACGCTCACGCTCGGATCGGCCAGAAGCTGAACCTCGGGTGGTTTGATATCGCGTCGTTCGGAGGTCTTGACGGCTACCCGTCGACCCTCTGTATCTCCGAATAACAGCACACTGACGCTGGTCTTAGTGACAGTCGTCAGGATCAGCAGCCCTGCGTGCGTATCATTGCGAAACACGAGATCGGGTTTTGGCCAAGAGAGCGTGGCTTCATGTCCCATCGGGTAGCGCGCGAAGTAGTAGCTATGCGGCTGATGCGCCAGAACATCGTAACCCGCACGAAAGACAGCATTGTAGAGCGTGGTGGCGAATTGGCTCACGCCGCCGCCCACTGTGTCCACCATTTCACCATCTTCGATGCTCGGGGCTGGGACAAACCCGGCAGCCAAGGTCCGCGGCCCCACGGCAGCATTCACAGAAAATGTAGTCCCCGGTGCCACGAGAGTATTGTTGAGCATTTGCGCGATGCGCTGAATGTTCTGTACGCGAGGCGGGCAGCACGGGAAGGACGTGGTGAAATGTCCAACGATGCGCCGAATGTTGAAAGTGCGTGCCTGCTCAGTCGTCAGCTTTGGTGGCGTGTTTTGGATGATGGGGAGCTCCCCCGCGCGGTCGTTTCGTTCGGCCGCGCGCAGGGCCGCCGCGAGCAGATTCTCGGTGTCAATTCGGGTGCCGGTTTGGCTGGGTAGAATCTCGACTGCGTCGGCGTTCTTGACAACAAATTGCGCGTCTTGCGCTGCCCTTTCCAAAAGCTCTCGGATTTCTCGAAGCTTTTCGTTGAGGGGCTTTTCATCCAGCGTGAGGCGAAGCTCGTGAGTGTTCGGATCCTCCGCGGTGCGCAGCGCGGCGCCAAAGAACGCGGCATCTAAGTCGAGCTCAAGGGGCTTGGTAGCCTCACTGCCAGCGTCGCTCGGAAGGTTAGCTCGGAGCTTGACCGGCGACGAAAGCAGGCGCTCCGCCTGGGATACCAAGGCGTCTACCTGAGAGTGCGTGATCGAAGCGTCGACTTGCTTGAGTGGAAGAGTGACAGCTTGGTCCTCGGGATCTGTCGCTGCCAGCGCTAACTGCTGCAGGGCGGAACTCCGATCCAGTGTTAGAGCCGGGCGCGCATACACCGGCAAGGCCCGTTTGCCGTCAATAATGATTCCACCCGCCTGAGGGCGTGTCCCGAAGGCGAACGCCTCGATTTGTGCGAGCGCTCGTTCCGCTTGGGGCCGATCAAAATGGATCTCAAAGGCAATGCTCTCGATGAGGAACCAACTCTTCAACCACCAAGCGAATTGGTTCCCCAGGTGTTCAGCTCGACCTTCTGCGTAAGCACGTTGGAGCGAGCTGGCGGTGGCAGGATGTCCTCCAAGCTCAGCTAGCGAGCGCACCAAGACGCGATCCTGAACTCGCAGCAGAAGCTTTCGTTGCGCCAATTGCGTCGCGTACTCTTGAATTGGAGTCGCCGCCTCCTTGGGTGTGAGTCCTGCCAAGACCACCGGACCCAGGCGCACACCTCGCAAAATACGTCCGTTGTGGAGCGCGCGGTCGAGCGTGAATAGGCTGGGTAACAACAGCACCAGCAGAACGATCCAGAGCCCGCGCCTTGCACGCGCGACCAGCCGGTGCGGCGGTGATGCTGCGGGCTGCGTGGAGTGGCTCATTGGCATTTTTCCTTCAAATTCTAAACGGCGTGGCGGAGCATCCCAACTGGATCTCGTCGTTCCTGCGGCCGGGAGCCAAGCTTGGCTTTTTTGCACGGTATTTAACGCTTCCCCCGGAGGCTTTGGCCCGTGCTAGCCTTACTTCGGTGTGGGTCCGTCGCTCAGCTATTCGTCCCGTTCCTGGCTACGCCAAGGTCCAAGCGTACTGCTTGGAGTCAGTTCGCGAAAGCCTCAGCGAAGACGACGAAGACGCACGTACTCAGCTCGACGACGCCTTTGAACGTTTCGAGCGTACTCAGCCAGCCTTGGCCAACCGCGTCGCTGAAGGCCTCAATAAGCCGCTCGACGAAACGGCCTTAGCTCTGGGCTATTTCCTAACACTCGCCGTGTGGCTGGCTTTCGAACAGGCCCATTCGCACCATATCGATGAAGTGAAGGCTCAGGAAATCGACGCCACCGAGCAGCTCCTAGCGCTGGATGAGGAATTGCGTCGGGCGGATCCGGCTGAAGCTCTGGATAGTGATGACATTATCGCGATGGAGCAGCCCCATTTACTGGAGTTCGTGCACGAACACATTGATTCCACGTTGGAAGCGCACGCCCACGACATCGACGTGGATGATGTGCATGCTGTCTACCGAGTGGTGCTGGTCGAGATTTTGGCGCTTTCTTACGCGGTGCAGCGGCCAGCCGGTTATCCTATGGCCAAAGTTGAGCTGCTGGCTTAGCTCGTTCAATCAGGCTTCGCGATGCAGTTGACGGTGCTTTATTTTGCGGCCCTTCGGGATCTGATGGGGAAAAACGAAGAGTTGTTGGAGCTGCCGCACGGTGCCTCCGTGGGCAGCCTGAGCCAGCTGCTTCAAGTACGCTTGCCGGAGCTCGCGGGATTCATGGGCAGTGTGCGCTTCGCGGTGAATGAGGAGTTCACCAGTTCCGAGGCTCCGCTAAAGGATGGCGACATCGTGGCCTTGATCCCACCCGTTCAGGGTGGTTGAGGCCCGCACGGGAAGTACCAAAGTGACCTTCAAATATCGGATAGGCGTTGATGAGAATGGGTTGGGCGCCCGCATCGGTCCGATGCTGGTGAGCGCCGCGTTAGCGGAGGTCGACCCGGTAGAGGGCGCTAACACCTTGAAACGCAAGCTTCCCAAAGCGCTGCGTGCGGACTTGGATGACTCAAAGCGGCTCGTCTCCCACGGGAACATCACCCTCGCCGAAGCTTGGGCCCGTGCACTCGCACCCTCTGAGATCAACTCCCCATCAGAACTCTTAGAGAGTGTTTCACTCGAAGGTATTCAGGCGTTGCAGGTGCCGTGCCCCAAGAGCAGCCGGGCACAGTGTTGGACCACAGAGCACGAAAGCTTCAGTGCGGAGCCCGAGTTGGTGGCTCGGTTGCGTCGGCATTTGCTCACGCTTGAAGCGCGCGGTGTGCGTGTGCTCGGGATCAAGAGCAGTGTGGTGTGTTCCAAGGTCTTAAACGAGGGCTGGAGCGCCGGGCAGAATCGTTTCGTGATGGATCTGCACGCGATGGAGCGATTGGTGATGAGCTTGCGAGAGCAGGCGGGCTCCGACGTGCTCGCGATTTGCGGAAAAGTGGGCGGGATAGCAGACTACGATCGTTTTTTTGGCCCGCTTTCGGGTCGGTTGCACAACACGCTCGAGCACTCGCGTTCGCACAGCGCGTACCGTTTCCCCGGCCTGGGCGAGTTGCACTTCATTCAGGATGCCGACGCCAAAGATCCACTCGTGATGCTGGCGTCACTCGTTGGGAAATACCTGCGCGAGCTGTTGATGGCTCGCATCGCCGCGCATTACTTGCCAGAGTCCAAAGCGGCAGACTGGCCGAGCGGTTACCACGATCCCGTGAGCGCCCGCTTCTTCGACTCCACCCGAGCGGTGCGCGCTCAACGACGCATTCCGTTGACGTGTTTTGAGAGGCTGTGATCAGAGCCCGTGCCCCGGCCCAATGATGTGTGGCCAGGCTTGCTCGACGGTCCATTCGCGGCCCACGTGTGGAGGATGATGGCAGCTCGGGCCGCAGAGGTTCGCAGAAGGTGCCCGCTGGATGAACTTGGGTGAGCCGGTTTCTGCGTGTCGCGATCCTGGTCCGTGACACACCTCGCACTGGACATTTTTCAGTGGTTCTACGTGCGTGACGGTCGAGCCACCCGGTTTTTCGTAGCCCGTGACGTGGCAACCGACGCAATCGAGATTGAACTCTTTGCTTTGGACTGAAAGCGTTTCGTACGCTGAGGCGTGCCGCGTAGTCTTCCAGAAGGCGTATTCTTCCTTGTGGCAGGAAGTGCAGGCTGCCACACCCACGTAGTGGCTCTGATCGCCTGAGACGGGGCTGGGGAGGCGATCTTTAAAAGCTTCTCGATTGTGGCTGTTAACTCGTCGGTAATAGCCGTCCATTTCGCTTTTCACGCCAGCGTGTTGTCCGGCAGCTTCGCCCACTTCGTAGGTTTGATAAAAGAAGAAGCTTCCCGAAGCGGGGGGTACGGGCGCCCGGTACTGGCGAAGCAGGACTTCCAGCTTGCTCAGCGCTTGGCGGCGCTGGGCAAGAGTGGGAGATTTCGGTTCGCGCGTTTCCAAATCATGGATCCGCTGTTTTTCAACTTCGAAGGCTTCCCGCAGATTGAGCCCAGAAGCGTCCACAAAATCGTAACTGTCGCCGCGCACATACAGATCAACGCTGGCGAGGGATTGCAGGTGATTCTGGGGCGCGATAACCAACGTCTTCCCGACTAAGACCGCCGGCGCAGGCGCGTCGTTGAGTTCCCCCTCATCATAGGGTTTGCCCACGAGCATCAACTGAAAACCCTCGACTTTTTCGGCTAATCTGAGGGCCTCGCCACGCGGCATGGACAAAAGGGCAATTCGGATCTGGGCACCTTTGGCGTTCAATTTCTGAAGGGCTTGAGTGAGCGCCAGCGTGGCATCCCCCACCTGCACGCCTGCCGGCCCCATCCCGTTCTGAAGCGGCAACGAAATTCCGACCACGCCAACCTTGGTTTTTCCTACCTCTGTCATCCAGAACGGCGTTACGCCAGTTAGATTCGCAGCCAGCGCCTTAGCTCCCGAAAGCTCAGTGTGCTTTCTGAAGACCTCGGAGCCGGCAGCCCAATCGTTGAGCCCCGGGGCCCAGGCGCGAAGCTTCATCGCGCTTAGTGCTTTGGCAATCACTTCCCCTTTCCACAAGTCTTGGGTGCGCGACTTTTCAGATAGCGAGGGGTTCAAGAAGAAGAGAGGCCCTGCCGCCAGCAGCAGCTCACTTTCCACGTCACTTTGGTGCTTGCGCAGGAGCTCTGCCGCGTGATCGACGCCGCCCAACATGCTTTTGACGCAACCGCAGGGTTCCATGGCACCGGCGAGCGTTCCGAGCGCGTAGATGCGCAGCGTGGGAGTCTTCTGTGGCACCGACTCGGCATCCCGGTTTTTCCCGCACTGCGCCAGGCCGAGCACCAGGGATGCACACAAGGCAAGCACTGCCAAACGCCAGCGAGAAAGCATATTCTAAGCCATTAAGCCCCGATTGTCCTCGCGTCAACGCTTTCGGCTGGCCACCCGGGGCCACCCGGGGGGACAGAGCGGACACCGGGGGCACGGCAAGCCTAAGGCGTCTTCGCAAACGGTAAGACAGTCTTGAGATCTTCATCGTTGAAGAGCAACTGCATGCCGACGAAATAGTCCCGCCGATCCGGGCTCAGTATGTCATCCACGCCCGCCATCAGCCAAAGGCGGTTCACGAATTCGTAACCCAAGGACACCCGCCAGCGCGGCAACACCACTTCTCCAAACCCGAACAGATCCTGCCGCAGCTCGAAGCGATCCTGGAAAAGATGCAGATCCAGGCCGGTGCCACCCGTGGATTCCTTGATGCCAAAACGCCCGGTAAATGGCCCAAACTTCTGGGCGAATTGGAGTGAGAAGCGAAAGGAGTTGGTGGTGACAGTACGCACCTCGCGGTACGCGGCGGGGTCGTTCGGGTTGGTGGTGCGCACGTCCACCTGCTCAAAGGTCGTCAGCCCGCGCGGATCGTTGACGATCTCGATCAGGTAGTACTTGTCCTCGCGTGGCTGCAGTCGAAGCTCGACGTAGCTTTTCACTGAGCCAGTGAGAAAGAGGTAATCCGAGCGCAAGCCCACGTAGGTCTGAATGCGATCGAGGCCGCCCACGAAATCGCCCACGGTTTCGGCGACGCCTTCCACTTCGTTGATCAGGCGCTCATCCTTGGTGAGCTTGCCTAGCGTGCCTTCTCCTCGTTCCAACCGCCCGGTCACACTATCGATATTTTGGAGCGCACTTTCGAGGCTCTTGCTCGCACTGTTCACCCGGTTCACGATCTCGCGCACATCGCCTGGCTGCTGGCCTTCCACGTCGGACTTACCGAGCATCTCGCGGACATCGCCGGTGAGCACTCGGACATTTTCCAGGATCTTCTGCAGCTCGGGTTGGGACTGGTTGGTGATGTTCTGGATATTGTTGAGCGTGCTACGGATGGCCTCGCGGTTCTCGCGGACCGTTTGGTTCAACGATTCGGTCACCTGCGCCAAATTACCAAGGATAGATTTGATATCGTCACGGCCTTGATTCGTGCCGAGCGACTCTGCGAGCGAGCGCGACACTTTTTGGACATCTTTGGCGATGGCAGAAACATCCTCAAGGATTTGGGCGGTGGTCGGAGAATCGACGACCAGGTGCACCTGATCGCCATCGTGCAACTGACGCTTACCCTGGGTGCCGGGGGTTAACGTGACGACGTACTCCCCCAGCAGACTCGACATCACTTTAGCCATCGCCGCATCGTCGTAGAGAGGAACATCCGGATTCACACGGATGTCGACACGCGCGCGGTTACCTTGCAATCGCACGCTTTGGATGGTCCCCACCGGGATGCCAGCCATGCGGACCTGGCTGCTCTTGGCAATGCCCATCGCGTCGTTGATCAATGCATACACAACGTAGCCGTCGCTGCTGCCTGAGGACTTATCGACGAAGCGGTAGATCATCGCGCCTGCGAGCGTGGTCACGGTGGTGAAGAGTCCAACCTTCGCCGCTGTCGAGATGTTCCGCACTAGAGTAGAAGAACCTACCAAGACCTGCTTCCGCGGTCGACCATCGCTTCGTCCGCCCGTGCGCTCTGCCCTGTTTACGACTGCTTGTGCTGGTACGGGAAGGCGCGCTCCGCTACGCTGGTCGTCGGTGCGAGGCCGGTTTCTTCTTGTGTTGACGAGTCTCGCCTGCGCTGCTTGCGGACCGAGCTTAGCGACACCGACTACGCTTCCAGCTGGCCGTCAGCGCACAAGCGTCGCCCCGGTGTTCGCCTGGTCCCGAGAAACCTGGTCACCGCAGCCCTTGAACGGAACCCCAGATGTGGCGCTTGAGGCAATCTATGCGGTCTGTGGCGAGGCGGACCAAGCCCTGGCACGGGTAGCCGCGCGCGTTCTGGAACTTGACCGGGCCGGCGTGAAGCTGGACGACGCGAGCCTCAAGCTAGCTTTGAGGGCAGAGGGTGCCCCTTACCTTTGGCCTCGCCGATGGCAAACAGAACTCCCCAATCCTAGGGCCGCAGACAGCGTGCAAGCTTGGCAGGTTCGCCATTCCAAAGCGGGCGTTGCTCGCTGTGGGGTGGCACTTTCGGAAGCAGGCTCCGGCCCCGCGCGTTTGAGCGTTGTGGCCGTGGATTCCAAAGTCGATCTTGAGCGCTTCCCGGTCCGTGCGCGGGTTGGGCAGTGGCTGACGTTCGCGGCGCGCGTCAAGGAAGCCGGCGAGCCCGCGCTATTTCTGCAGGGGCCGCGTGGGCGCCCGCGTCAGGCCCTGGTTGCTTTGGGCGGAGAGAATCTGAAAGCGCGTTTTGCGCTCTCCGAGCCAGGACTCTGGACCGTTCAACTGATCGCGAACGGACCCGGGGGGCCCCTCCCGCTCGCAGAAGCCCTGATTTTTGCTGATGTCGAGCCGAGCCAGGACCTTCATTGGCCTCGAGCACCCGGAGAAGCCGAGGACAATGAAGGCTTACCCGACCGCCAGCGCCTGCTCTCGATGTTAAACAGTGCTCGTGCCTCTGAGAAGTTGTTGCCACTCGAGCAACGCGTGGACCTATCGGCCATTGCCCAAGCGCACGCGCAAGCTATGCGTGATGCGGAAACGCTCGCCCACGATCTCGGGCAGGGTGGCGCCGGAGCGCGCATCCTGGCCGCAGGTAACTCGGAGCAGTTCAGCTTGATTGGGGAAAATGTGGCTTCAGCGCTTTCCACAGCACGGGCGCACCGCCTGCTGTGGTCGAGCCCCGCCCACCGGTTCACACTCTTGCGG
>CAZSUA010000050.1:0-24064 GCA_964609655.1 uncultured Polyangiaceae bacterium
CCCTCCCAACGCGTCGTGCACCGATTCAGTTTCCCGCTGAATTGCCGATTTCGTCGCGGGTTACGGATATCGTGGCCGCTCTTGAGCGGCACCAAGTGGTGATCGTGGTGGGCGCCACCGGGTCGGGGAAAACGACCCAGCTCCCCAAAGTCGCGCTCAAAATGGGGCGAGGCAGTGAGCAATTGATTGGCGTCACGCAACCACGCCGGATCGCGGCGACGAGCGTCGCCACCCGGGTTGCAAGTGAGCTCAACTGCGCGCTCGGCGCTGAGGTTGGCTACCAGATCCGTTTCGAAGACCGAACGTCCAGAGACACCTGGGTCAAGTTCATGACGGACGGCATCTTACTAGCTGAAACCCAGGGCGATCCGCTGCTCCGTCGCTACGACACGCTCATCATCGACGAAGCACACGAGCGCAGCCTCACCATCGACTTTTTGCTCGGATGGTTGAAACGCATTCTGCCAGAACGCCCCGATCTAAAAGTGATCGTGAGTTCTGCCACCATCGCCAGTGAACACTTCTCTGAATTCTTTGGCGGAGCGCCCGTGATCCAGGTAGAGGGCCGTACCTTCCCAGTGGAAGTCTTGTACGAACCACCCACCAAGGATTTCGACTTGCCAGAAGCGGTGGCCGAAGCGGTCGAGAATCTCACGACTCTTGATCCGCGTGGCGATATTTTGGTTTTTTTGCCGGGCGAACGCGAGATCCGAGAGAGCGAACAGGCTCTGCTGGCTAAGCGGCTCCGCCACACCGTGATTCAGCCGCTTTATTCGCGCCTTTCGCACGGAGAGCAGCGCAAAATCTTCGAAAATATCACAGGCCGTCGCGTGATCTTAGCCACCAACGTGGCGGAAACATCACTCACGATTCCTGGCATTGTCTACGTCGTGGACACAGGTGTTGCGCGCCTTTCCCGCTACGACCCACGCACCGGCATCACGCGCCTGCAAGTTGAAGGAATTTCACGCGCTAGCGCGGATCAAAGGAAGGGGCGCTGTGGCCGGGTTCGAGACGGCATCTGCGTGCGCTTGTACGACGAGCCCAATTTTGCGGCGCGGCCTGCTTTCACCGATCCGGAAATGAAACGAACCGGTCTAGCTGGTGTTATTCTGCGGATGAAGTCGCTTCACTTCGGCAATGTGGAGGATTTCCCATTTCTGGATCCACCCAACTCGCGTTCTATCGCGGAAGGCTATCGCGTCTTGCAAGAACTTGGCGCACTGAATGACGAACGTGAATTGACTCCACTGGGCGAGAAGCTGGCGCGCTTTCCGGTGGATCCGCGCATTGCGCGCATGATCTTGGCGGGTGCGGAGCTCCAGTGTTTAGAAGAAATCATCATTTTAGCCGCAGCGCTCAACATCCAAGATCCGCGTGAGCGCCCGCGTGGTTTGGAGCCAAAGGCAGATCTCCTCCACAAGCGTTTCCGCGACGAAAGCTCCGATTTTACTGCGCTTTTGCGGCTTTGGGCCTTTTGCAAAGAGCACGAGGCCAAGAGCCTTTCCCAACTGCGACGCGCCTGCAAAGACAATTTTCTGTCATTCCTGCGTGTTCGCGAATGGGGCGAAGTGCATGCTCAACTGAAGGGCACGCTCCGGGAGCTCGATCTACCGCTTGGCGAACGACCGCCGAACGCATCGCGCGCACGTCGGAACGAGGCTCAGAGCCCCAAAGATCTCACGGGAGCGTTGCATCAAGCGTTGCTGAGCGGCCTGCTTTCTCGAACCGGGCAATGGAATCCCGAACATCGAGTGTATTTTGGCGCGCGCCAAACACGCTTCCAGCTGCACCCAGGTTCAACGCTCGCCAAGAAGCCGCCCGCTTGGGTGATGGCGTTTGAGCTAGTAGAAACAACGCAACTCTTTGCGCGCACCGTGGCCAAGGTGGAGCCCGAATGGCTCGCGCTCGCCGGCAGTCATTTGCTCAAGCGGAGCTACTCCGAACCGCATTGGTCCGAAAAGTCGGCGCGCGCTTCAGTGAAAGAACACGCCACACTGTTTGGCCTCTCCGTGCTTCGCGACAAGAGCGTGGATTACGCGAGCATCGCTCCCGATCGCGCGCGCAGCCTATTCATCGAGCACGCCCTCGTCCGCGGTGAATATCGGAGTTCCGGGGCGTTTCAGGCCAAAAATCAGCAGCTGCTCGAAGAGGTGGCGCGCCTCCGCGACAAGGCTCGGCAGAGTGACATGCTGGCCGACGACGAACTCCTGTACGCCTTCTTCGATTCACGCATTCCGGAGTTCGTCGTGAACGGCAAGCTCTTTGAAAGCTGGCGTGTTGACGTCGAACAGACGGATCCAAAGCTGTTGTTTTTGGCGCTCGAAGATGTTCTCGTAAGCGACCGCTCGCTCTCACCTGCTGACTACCCGGACAGCATCGAAGTGCACGGTGTGAAAATCGCCACTGCGTACCGCTTTGATCCCGCTGCAGAAGACGACGGCGTCACACTCAACGTACCGCTTGCCCTCTTGCCGCAGTTGAGCGAAGAGCACTGGACGATTCCCGCCTGGCGCGAGAAAAAAATCACTCGCCTGATCCAAGATCTTCCACGCGGTCTCCGACGCGATCTGGGCGCGGTGCCTGAGCTGGCAAGCAAAGTGGCCCAACAGGTGATCGCTGGCAAGGGCAACTTGCTCCGGGAGCTCGCGCGGGCGCTCTCCGCCGTCTCAGGTATCCCAATACCCGAAGCTGCCTTCTGCCCAGAAACCTTGCCCAGCTATTTGCGCTACAATTATCGAATTCTCGGCGCAAATGGCAATGTATTGGCCCAAAGTCGCGATCTTGAGTTGCTGCTACGCGAGCACTCCCCCCGTGCGCGCGAAGCATTCAAACAAAGCAAAACGGAAGGCACGTGGGAACAAACGGGCCTTCGTGCCTGGAGCTTTCCCGATCTACCACCCTACGTCACATGTCGCGTGCAAGACACGGACCTTCGCTGTTATCCAGCACTCATCGACCGCCAAGATTCCGTGGAGCTCAAGCTCTTCGACACGCCCGCCACCGCAGCTCCCGAACATTATCGAGGCGTCCGACGCCTGCTGATGCTCGGAGCTCGCACGGCCTTGGCCTCACTCCTCAAGCAGGCCATGGCTCCACTCAAGCCGCAATTGAGTTTGCCTGCTGATCGCGCTGAGATGGAAGGCTTTCGGGATCAACTGCTGCTGCGCGTCGTCGAAGAAGCCTTTCGGCTTTCCGAAGGCAATGAGCTGCCCCGTTCGAGCACGGCCTTCGCGGCATTGGTTGCCGGTGGCACGCCACGTCTGGTGCCCTGCTACGAGGCGCTCCTGAAAGCCCTCAAGGCAACCGCCGTTGAGTTGGATAAAACCCTGCGAGCACTCGCCACAGCCGCGAAACAACCGAGCGGCACCGCAGCTATCCAGGACATCCAAAACCACTTGCAGTACTTGTTGCCAAGCGACCTCTTGCTTCACGAGGGAACGACACGGTTGGAACAATTTCCACGCTACTTACGTGCGGGCCAAGCTCGGCTGGCCCGGGCGCTCACCGATCCACGAAAGGACGCGCTCAAAGCGGCACCCTTCACGCCTATCTGGCTTGATTTCCTGGCCAAATCAGCCGCCGCTCGCGACCCGGCGCTCGCCCGCGAGTTACGCTGGGCACTCGAAGAATTGCGCGTGTCGATATTTGCTCCCGAGTTGAAGCCGGTTCAGCCACTGGCTATTGCGGCAGCTGCACTGCGCGTGAAGGAGCTGGGGTGAAGGGAGCTCGCTTGAGGCGCGCGCGCGCTCAAGGCCGAAAAACCCTCGATACGTCCGCGGTTGGCCAACAGTCAACCCTACAGGTTGACAATTTCTGGTCAGCTGCCATCGTGCTGTCATTAGATGATCGACGTCGTTCGGATTTCCCGCGAAGCTCGGAAGCAACTTGCTCGATTGCCGAAGCATATCCTGCAGAACTTCATGGCGTGGGTGGAAATCATTGAATTGAGTGGCCTTGAAGGAGCAAGAAAGATCCCAGGTTACAACGATGAAGCGCTGCGAGGCGAACGCAAAGGGCAGTCCTCGGTTCGCCTGAGTCGGGCGTACCGTGCCTTTTACCGCATAGAAAAAGACACGGACGGTCGCGATGTCATCGAGTTCATTCTGGTTCTGGAGGTAAACAAACATGAGTACTAAGAAAGCTGAGATCCAAAAGCAAACCCGGCAATTCTTGCAGAAATTGAACGGGGGCCAGCTAACGTTTGGTCAACTCCTGACGGCGATTCGGGAAGCCGAAGAAGTTAGCCTCGCAACCTTTGCGGAGCGTCTGGACATCTCTCGTCAGCACCTGCATCAAATCGAAAACGGTGCAAAAGGTGTCAGCCCAGAGCGCGCGCTTCAATTTGCTCGGACGCTCAAGCACAGCGAGCTACTTTTCGTGAAACTGGCGCTGCAAGACCTAGTTGATGATGCTGGATTGAAAGCCACGGTAGAGCTGAAGACGGCGTCGTAGGGCACTGAGGGGGACTCACCCCCTCCAGGGGCCCAGCCCCAATTTACCCCGCACTGCACCGGCCGCGCTAACCAAGAGCCAGTTGCAGTGATACCTGAACGGCTCCCGCCAACTTGATTGGCGCGGAGCCCTACGCCAGTCAACTGGGTTGTCAGAGCCTACCCTGGCCACCATTGAACTCTTTCGAGCGTTGTGGAGGCACGCGCCTCGGAACGGATCGTGCTCTTAGCACGTGCCATGAGACATCCATGGAGTCGTCTACGCCGTTACAGCGTTCGTTCGCAACGAGGGTCTGCCATAGCGCTCTTAGGGTCGGTATTGGTGAGCGCTTGTTTGGAGCGGCCAGTGGCACAACCCATTCCACACACGACCAATCTGTTCATCGACGACGTTCCCACGCGTCGCGTGAACAAGATCGATCTGCTATTCGTGATTGATAACTCGCAATCCATGGCGGATAAGCAACAGATGCTGAAGCTGGCAGTGCCAGGGTTTCTGGAGCGGCTGGTGAATCCTAGTTGTGTTTCGGTGGCGGAGCCGAGTTTGCAGAAACCTGCGGCTCCGCGCGCCCCGTTCTGTGAGCCCGGATTTCAGCGAGAATTTGAGCCGATCGAGGATATTCATGTGGGGATTATTTCATCGAGCTTGGGCGGTCCGAAAGGCACGCTCTGCGCTCAGGAGGCCTTCAATGATCACGCCCATTTGATCCCGACGGTCCGCCCCAACGTGGCAAGCTATGCGGGGCTGGGGTTCTGGGCCTGGGATCCAAAGGCTCGGAGCGCACCGCCCGGGGAAGCCGACTTGAGTCGGTTGGTGAGTGACTTCAGTCAAGGAGTCGCGAGTGTGGGGGAGACCGGCTGTGGCTTCGAAGCACCGCTTGAAGCCTGGTATCGGTTCTTGATCGATCCTGAGCCGTACCAAACGCTCGAAGTGCAGGCGGGAAAGATCGTCAAGCTGGGTATCGATGAAGAGCTGCTCGCACAGCGTAAGGCCTTTCTTCGACCGGATTCGTTGGTGGCGATTGTGATGCTCACCGACGAGAATGATTGCTCCGCATTGGACGAAGGGCTGGGGTGGCTAGTGGGCGCTCAATCCTTCCAGTTGGAAGGGGCGAACGTATCCAAGATCCCGCGCGGGACAACTGCCTGTGCGAGCGATCCCGACAGTGTCTGTTGTCGGAGTTGCGGACTCCCAGCGGAGACACCCGCTAACTGTGTGCCTGTGGCCAAGGATCCGGCTTGCCAAGCAGAACAGAAGGATCCGCCCAATCTCCGCTGTTTCGATCAGAAGCGCCGCTTCGGTTTGGCCTTCCTGCAGCCTACGTCGCGCTATGTGGATGCCTTGAAGAGCCCAACCGTTCTCAATCGAGCGGGCGCCTCAGTGAAAAACCCGCTGTTTGCCCAAGTTACCGCCCGTGGGGAACCGCGGCGCGCTCGGGACGTGGTGTTTTTGGCGGGCATCGTGGGTGTTCCCTGGCAGGATCTGGCAACGGACGAGAGTCTGAATCAGCCAGACGAACTGAGCTATTTGAGTGCGGCCGAGCTCAGGGACAAGGGCTTGTGGTCAAACCTAGTGGGCGATCGCGAGAGCGGAGCCCGAGCTCGCGACCCCTTGTTAACAGAAAGCATCGAGCCGCGTTCGGGCACCCATCCGCGCACAGGAGAAGCCTTAGTCTCTGCTGATTCACTCAACCCGCAGGCCAATTCCATCAACGGTCATGAATATCACAGCGACGGCACGGACCTTCAATATGCGTGCGTGTTCAATCTGCCTGAAAAACAGCGTGATTGCAGTGTGGCCCAAGGCGCTGCTTGTGATTGTGGGCAGGCTCCTTCCAACGAGCGGAGCTCAGCCGCGATTCTGAGCACCGTGCAAGGCGAGAACCGTTCGCTCTGTCAGCCCGAGGGAGGGGGCCCGGCGCAGACGACTCAATTCCAAGCGAAGGCGTATCCAGGTGGGCGTTTGTTGGAAGTGCTGAAAGGGAGTGGCGACAGTGGTGTGGTGGCCTCTATCTGTCCAAAGGTCACGAGTGGGCAGGCCACGCTTCCAAACTATGGCTACAATCCCGCGCTCTCAGCGATTGTTGAGCGCTTCGGAGAGAAGCTGAGGGGGCAATGTTTACCACGAAAACTGACTCTAGATCCTGCTGGGCATCTCCCGTGTCGGGTCGTCGAGGCCAGCTCAGATCCCGCGCCTACGGGTTGCCAGTGCGGGCCAGGTCGGCACGTTTTGAATGTTGGCGCCAATGCTCAGAATCGAAACCTCAGCAATCTTGTGATTGCGCGGCTTAAGAAGAAAGAGGCGTGTGGCGTGCTTGGCGCTCCGAGCTGTGAGTCGGTCTGCCTGTGTGAGGTCGAAGAGACACGCGACCCGCGCTGTCTGTCGGAAACGAGCCAACCTGAGGGCTTATCGGGTTACTGCTACGTGGACCCCGAGAAACACCTGGGAAGCCCGGCGCTGGTGGCGCAATGCCCGGCCAATCAGCGTCAAGTACTCAGGTTCGTGGGCGAGGATCTGCCAAAAGCCGAGTCGAATCTGTTCTATGCATGCGCAGGCGATGTTGCTGGGCACGACGATCAATAGGCGTGGGCAGGGCCGAGCACCGCGGGGACCTCGGGGTCGGGCAAGACTTTCAGCAGCTGGGCAAACTGCAGCGCCGTGACGGGCGGCGTTCACGTGGCAAAACAGATAGTAAGCATGCTTACTATCTGTTTCCATCACAGAATCCCTTCCCCCCTGGGCGTCCCTCCGATCGCGCCATTTCAGGTTGATGGCCTGCGCGAATTGTTGGGCCTTGGGATCGAGTTGGGAACGTGATGGAGACGCGGGCGTCGATGAAGAGTTTTCGCTCGAAAAGAGGAGAACAAGGCCTTTAGAAGTTCTGCTTGACCAGTTTGCCCGCAGCCTTCGCCAGCTTTCGATGCAACGCAGGCGCGTAGCCTGGCTTCACTTCCGGTTTCACGCGCCCAATCACCAGGGCCTGCGCTGGCACATCGCCTGTCACCGTCGATGCCGTTGCGATGAAGGCGCCATCTCCGATGGTAACGGGCGCCACCAGTTGCGAATCGCTCCCAATGAAGACCCCACGCCCAATCACGGTGCGGTGCTTCTGATAACCATCGTAATTGCAGAAGATGGTACCTGCACCGATGTTACTCTCGGCTCCGACGTCGCCATCACCCAAATAGGAAAGGTGGCTTGCTTTGGCGCCGCTCCGCAGGTGCGTCTTCTTGATCTCCACAAAATTCCCGACTTTACAGTGATCATCGAGCTCGCTCTCGGGTCTGATGTGCGCGAAGGGCCCCACCTCAGCATGTGGACCAATCTTGCTCTCTGCGATCACCGTGTAGGGCTTTATCACGGCGAAATCAGCAATCTCTGAGTCGATCACGATCGACCCGACATCGATCCGCACACCGCTTCCAATCCAGGTGTGCCCACGCAATTCAACCCCGTTCCGGATTTCGGTATCAGGCCCGATCGTCACCCCCTCTTCAATCAGAGGCGTGCCACGCAGTGTGACCCCATTTTTGAAATGCATTCTCCGAATGCGCTCAAATAGCATGGCTTCGGCTTCGGCAAGCTGGCCGCGATCATTCACCCCCAAGAGAGCATCTACCGACCCGAGACAGGCTTTAACCTCTGAACGCTGCGCGAACCATTCCACAATATCGGTCAGGTAGTATTCGCCTTGCGCATTCACCGGGCGAAGCTCAGCCAAAGCTTCCCTAAGCGGTGCCATGCGCGCCACGTACATGCCTGCGTTCACCTCACGCACGGCGCGCTCCGCGTCATCCTGAAGGTCCCGGTGCTCACGGATCCGGAGCACCTCTTGGGACGCATCCCGTAGAATGCGCCCGTAACCTTTCGGCTCCCGAGGCACGACACTGAGCAGCGACAAGCTCACCACTTCAGACTCCAAAGCGGCAAAGAGCGGGCGCAAGTCTTCCGCAACCACAAGCGGCGTGTCGCCACACAGAATCAGCAGCTGATCGGCTGCAAGCCCGACGATACCCGCACGCACCGCATCGCCCGTGCCCAAAGGGGCTGCCTGGACAACCGTCGAAATCCGCTCGGGGCCAAACAATTCCGAAAGAGCATGCGCAATCTCCGCTTGATTGGCTTCGCTCACGACCACGCGCACATGCTCCACGCCGGCCTCCAACGCCGCCCTCACGGGGTAATACAAGAGCGGCCTACCCGCCGCGGAATGCAGCGTCTTAGTGACGCCGCTGTTCATGCGCTTTCCTTCGCCAGCGGCTAGGATCAGTGCTGCGATCTGCGTCATAAGTCGGACTCGGTTTGTGCCATGGATGTGCGGCGCGGCAGCGGAGTGGTCTGTTCTGGGATCTGACGGGTAGGAGCCTGGAATAACTCATGCCCTAATTTCCCGATACTCCTATCCAAGTACACAATCACAGCCTCACCGGGCAGCAGGGTGTCGCTGCGCGCACGGCGATTCACCCTCTCGATCATGCCTTGGCTCATCTTATAGCGCCGCGCGATACTCGTGAGGGTGTCGGCTGGCTTGGCTGCTATCACCACGCGCCGGCGGCCTTTTTGGGCTTCATATTGGTCGTAGAATTCGGCTGTTCCCGCGGTGATGGGCGTGACCTCGGCATCCCTGAGAAATCTCACACGGCTCGGCGGAGTGCCTTTCTTGATGAACACTTGAAGCACCATCTTGGGCTGTAGCCGTGCTGTTTCATCAAGAGCATTCCAAGCCATCAATTCGTCAGTGGAAGTTTCAAAAGCACGAGCGATATCGGCCAAGCTTTCGTCTCCACGCACCGGATAAAAAACGCGTTCCCGTGTCAGATAGGCGAACGCTCGGGGCGCAACGACAACCCGGGGAACTTCCGGAGCCTGGCTCAAAACCGCGGACGCCTTCGGGAGCTGGAGCACGTCTCCAACCTTCACCTCTTCATCGGAAGCAACCCCGTTGGCCGCCTTGAGCTCAGCCAGATTCACGTTGCGTGCGGCAGCGATCGAGGCGGCGGTCTCTCCGAGCTTGACGCTCACCGTCGACGGCAGAATACCCTCCTTCTTGTTGCCCAGTTTTTGCTGAACGCGCTCACCGGTTCCGAGCGGCACGTGCAAAGGCCACCAACGTTGAGATTTTGCGCTCAAAGGCGGCAGTTTTCCCGCGACATACTGAGGATTGAGGTCGGCCAGCGCTTGAGAGGAAACACCCGCCACAAACGCAATCTGTTTGAAGCTAGTTCCACCCGCGATGCGCACCGTTTCGTACTGTTCCACAGGGTCGAAATCCGTCGGGTTCAGGCCGAAGGCTTCGGGATTGTTCATCACGATACTCATAGCCACGATCTTGGGTACGTAGAGCGTCGTCTCCCAGGGCAAGCCACCTTCGTAGCGTGAGAGCTCCCAATAATCATTGCAGTTGAATTTGGAAATCGCCTCGCCCAGGGCACCCAGGCCCATGTTGTAGGCGGCCATCGCAAGCTCCCAATTGCCGAACCGTTGCTTGAGATCGCTCAGATACTTGATCGCGGCGAGCGTGGACTTCTCCGGATCGAGCCGTTCATCCACGTAGCGGTCAATGCTCAGCCCATAATGTATTCCCGAAGCCGGCATGAATTGCCAAAGGCCGGCGGCGCCAACATGTGAACGGATCTTCGGATTGTGTCCACTTTCAATTAAGCTCAACCAGAGAATATCCGTAGGCAAATTCGCTTTGAGCACACGGCTTCGAAGCCACGACGAATAGCGCCCGCTCCGCTTGGCGAACACCCGAATGATCGCCTGCCCACGCGGATCATCACGGTAAAATCGAAGATAGCGCACCACCCGTTCATCCAAACGCGTTGGAAAATTGGGCATCGCAACACCCCTCAACCAGGCTTCCTCAGCGCCCGGAAAAACATCGCGCAGAAGCGGCGCGCCCGGCGGCGCGTGAACGGCCTCTTCTCTTTCAAGCCCAAAATCAAAGCCTGGCTTAACGCCGAGCAGTGGCTCTGGAAAGAGCGAACGATCCGCTTCGAGCAAGGCGCGAAGCTCCGGATCGGTGGTATCATCCAGGCTCAAGCCGTGCGCTTCGGAAGGGATCTCTTCGGGACCTTGAACGAGGGAACTGGATGGCTCCGCCTGCGCTTCCGCCTCGTCCGCACTCGTGGCGTCCGCACTCGTGGCGTCCGCACTCGTGGCGTCCGCGGTCGTTGCGTCCTCACTCGTGGCCACGGCACTCGTGACCACCTCTGCCGTTCGAACCCCTCGCCCCTTGCCAGGCTGAAAGGAGCCTCCCGCCTCATCAGCAGACGCAGGCCGATTCGCGCATAAAAGGACTCCCAAGAGCCACCACGCTCGAAGCCCGCCCCTGCCAAACCGCCGAAAGAGCATGCAAGCCATAGGTAGCTCGCCCCAAACTAGCGGTCAAATATGCGGCAGTTTCGCTGTGGCTTGATCAATAAGGGCGAATTGTGGGACCTCGCAGACATGCCCACCTCCACCCGCATTGAATACGACACCTTCGGCGAAGTTCACGTACCCGCGGGGCAGCTCTGGGGCGCTCAAACACAACGCAGCTTGGAGAACTTCAAGATCTCCAAAGAGCGCATGCCCGATGAGTTGATCGCCGCTCTGGCGCTAGTGAAGAAGGCAGCCGCCATCGTCAACATCGAACTCAAGATGGTGGACGATAGGGTGGGCAACGCAATCTGTGCTGCGGCTGATGAAGTGTTAGCCGGCAAACATGCCACTGAATTCCCCCTGGTCGTGTGGCAAACGGGCAGCGGCACGCAAAGCAACATGAACATGAATGAAGTCCTCGCCAATCGCGCCAGTGAATTGCTTGGCGGCGAACGCGGCGAGAAGCGCCTGGTGCATCCGAACGACCACGTGAATCGCTGCCAATCCTCGAATGACGTCTTCCCCGCGGCCATGACGATGGCCTGTGTCGGCGCGCTCAAGCTCCGGGTGTTGCCGGCACTGGGCGCCCTGCGAGATGTTCTGGCACAAAAGTCAGCGGCTTTTTCCGATGTGGTGAAGATTGGGCGCACGCACCTGATGGACGCCACGCCCCTCACTTTGGGCCAGGAAATGAGTGGCTGGGTAGCTCAAATCGATCACGGAAAGGCGCATGTCGAATCGTGTTTGCCGCACCTCACGGAGCTGGCGCTGGGAGGCACGGCAGTCGGGACGGGGCTCAATGCGCACCCGAAGTTTGCGGTGATGGTAGCCAAAACCTTGAGCGAATTGAGTGGCTTTCCGATTGTTACCGCCCCCAACAAGTTCGAGTCCCTCGCGGCTCATGACGCGATTGTGTTCGCCCATGGCGCCCTGAAAACAGTCGCCGCTTCGTTGATGAAGATTGCCAACGATGTGCGTTGGCTCGCTTCTGGGCCGCGCTCAGGCATCGGCGAGCTCACCATTCCGGAGAACGAACCTGGCAGCTCTATCATGCCCGGCAAAGTAAACCCCACTCAATCCGAAGCGCTCACGATGGCGTGCGCGCAAGTGATGGGCAATGATGTTGCGATCAACATCGGTGGCGCGAGCGGTAATTTCGAGCTCAATGTTTTCAAGCCTGTCATCGTCCATAATTTCTTGCAGAGCGCGCGCCTGATCGCTGACGGCGCGGATAGCTTTCGCGAGAATTGCGCGATCGGGATCGAGCCGAATCGTGCCCAGATCCAAGCCCATTTGGAGCGGTCACTCATGCTCGTGACCGCACTCAATCCGCACATCGGCTACGACGCCTCCGCCAAGATCGCGAAAAAGGCGCATAAAGAAGGCACCACCCTGAAGGAAGCCGCGCTCGCGCTCGGCCTGGTCTCGGCGGAGGATTTCGAGCGCTGGGTGCGCCCCGAGGAAATGACGGGGACGCTGCGCGAAGGCTGAGAACTCAGAGTGGGGAGGCTCATAGCTCATGGCCCAAGCCTCATACGAAAAAGGCACCCAAGCCCTAAGTGCCTAAATTTCTTGTATAAACTCAAAACCAGCCCATCGACTCGCGTTTTTATGATTGACTTCTTGCATAATTATATGCAGGATTCCGCTCATAAACGTGAGAGTTCCGTTGCACGTCGTTCTGGCTCGCCGCGAGCGTTTGGCTCAAATGCTGCGGGAGCATTCGTATCTCCCGCTCTCGGAAGTCTGCGAACGCTTAGGCGTGAGCGAAGCGACGGCGCGACGTGATTTGGCAGCACTTGAGCGCGAGCAGGCCATCACGCGCACCCGCGGCGGAGCCATCTCAGAATACAATCGCAGGTTCCCTTCATTTCGAGATCGCTTAGAGCTCGGTGCCGCGGTTAAACAACGCCTTGCGGCGGCTGGCTGTAAGCAGATCCGCTCGGGGCAAGTGGTGTGGCTAGACGGCGGAACGACTTGCTATGCGCTGGCGCAAACGCTTTTGACATCGGCGCCTAGTGCGCTCACTGTCGTTACCAATAATTTGCCGGCTGCTGAGTTGCTAGCGGACCACGAACAGATTGCGGTGCACCTCTTGGGCGGTCAGTATTTTCGACGCAGTTCGATCCTGGCTGGACCCAACTCGCTTTCAGCAGTTAAGTCGTGGCGCTTTGACCTGGCGTTTCTGGGCGCCGAAGGCCTCACTCACGATGGGCTTTGGAATTCTGTGGTCGACGTGGTGGCCCTGCAACACGCGATCATCCAACGTGCGGAGGAGGCGATCGTTTGCTTGGATGCCGCCAAGGTTGGACACCGCGCTGCGGAATTCTTACTGCCGCTTGCGGAGATCCAGCATCTACTCACGGATGCTCTGCCGGCAACGCTGTCAGCAGCAGGCGTGAAGATCCCCAAAAACGCACTTTTAGCCGCGTGATCGCAGGATCGCGTGAAACTCAGATTTTCTCAGCTCAACGAGACGAACAGGAGACAGACAGTGAACCAGAGCCCCAAATCCCAGCGCCCGTATCCGAAGTGGGATGAAGCCCACGCTTCCAAGCTCAGCCCAGTCGAGAGGCTCGTGTATCGCTCGAATCTCTTGGGTTCGGACCAACGAGTTACGAACACCGGTGGCGGCAATACCTCCGCGAAGCTGAGCGAGAAGGATCCGATCTCCAACGAGGATGTCGAGGTGCTCTGGGTCAAAGGCTCAGGTGGCGACCTCCGAACCTCAAAGCAGGATGGCTTTGCATCATTGTATCAGAAGCGGGTCATGAGCTTGCAGGAGGTCTATGCACGCTTCCCTAGCCGGGGCGTGAGAAGCGAAGCGGAGGATAAAATGGTCGACATGTACAAACATTCGACGTTCAATCTGAATCCGCGCGCGGCGTCGATCGATACGCCCTTGCATTCGTTTGTGCCCCAAAAGCACGTCGACCACATGCATCCGAATTCCGTGATTGCAGTGGCGGCCTGCCGGGATCGCGAAAAGCTCACCGAGACGGTATTTGGCGGCGAGCTCACCTACATGAATTGGCTGCGCCCGGGCTTTGAGCTCGGCTTGGAGCTCCAGGAAATCTGCAAGAAGAGCCCCAAGTCCAAGGGCGCCATCATGGGTCAACACGGCGTGATCAATTGGGCTCCGGACGACAAGGCCTGTTATGAGCTGACGATTTCGCTGATTGAAAAAGCCGACGCCTACATCGCCCAGTGCGACAAGGGCGAGAAGACCTTTGGGGGACAGAAGATTGCCTGCCTCCCTGAGGCGGACCGAGAGCGTGTGTTGGCGGAAGTACTGCCCTTCATTCGTGGGCAGATCACGTTCCAAGCTGAACGCTTGATCGGCACCGTGCAAAGCGACGAAGCCATGCTCCGGTTCGTGAACTCCGCAGACGCGCCCCGTCTCGCCGATCTCGGCACGAGCTGCCCCGATCATTTCTTGCGCACCAAGATCAAGCCTCTGTATCTGGATTGGGACCCGGTGAAAGAAGACGTGGCGGCCCTTAAGCTGAAGCTCACGGACGGTTTGGCTGCCTATCGCCAGGGCTACAAGGCCTACTACGAACGCTGCAAACGAGCCGATTCTCCGGCCATGCGCAATCCCAATCCGTCGGTCGTGTTGATCCCGAGTTGCGGCATGATCGCTTGGGGGAAGACCAAATCAGAGAGCCGAGTCACCGCTGAATTCTACAACTGCGCGGTCGAAGTGATGCGTGGCGCCGAAGCAATCAGCGAATACGTAGCGTTGCCCGAGCAAGAAGCGTTCGATATCGAATATTGGGCCCTCGAAGAGGCAAAGCTCCGTCGCATGCCGGCTGAAGCAGAGCTTTCGCGGCAAGTTATCGCCGTGGTCGGAGCCGGCAATGGCATCGGCAAGCAGGTGGCGATTCGTTTGATGAAAGAAGGCGCGACAGTGGCGTGCATCGACCGCGATCTGGCGGCTGCGAAAGTGGCTGCTGCGGAGCTTGAGCGCGTGTATGGCGTCGGTATCGGCGTGGCCGGCACCGGCATCTCCGGCGCTGGCCCTGTGGTGGCCCTCTCCGCTGATATCACACATCGCGAGAGCATCCGTGCGGCGCTAGCGCAGGTTGTCTTGGCCTATGGCGGTATCGATACTGTGGTCGTCACCGCCGGAATCTTCGTTCCACCCGACAAAACGGGCCATATTGAGGATGAGAAATGGGGCCTCACCTACAGCATCAACGTGACGGGGCCCTACCTCGTTGCCGACGAGGCCAGCGCGATCTGGAAATCCCAAGGAACTCCTGGCAACTTCGTGATCACCACGTCAGTCAACGCGGCCGTCGCGAAGAAAGGGAGCGTGGCTTACGACACCTCGAAAGCCGCAGCGAATCACTTGGTCCGTGAACTGGCCGTCGAATTGGCACCGCTCGTGCGCGTCAATGCGGTGGCTCCAGCGACCGTTGTCAAAGGCAGCACCATGTTTCCGCGCGACCGAGTGCTCTCTTCGTTGGCCAAATACAGCATTGCTCACAGTGAAACCGAAACAACAGAGAGCCTGCGGGACAAGCTGGCTCAATTCTATGCCGATCGCACGCTCTTGAAGCAGCCCATCACCCCTGAAGATCAAGCTGAAGCGGTCTTCCTCTTGGTCTCCAATCGCCTCCCGCGCACCACCGGCCAGGTCATCAACGTGGATGGCGGCCTCGTGGATGCGTTTCTGCGCTGAGCTCGGTCCCCGCCCCACCGGTCTCGTCACAGCCGGGACAAGAATACACCAATTTCATTGAGCGGCGAGCTCCGGCTCACGGCATTGGCGCGCACCGCGGCCCCCGGCATGCCGTAGACCACCGCGGTTGCTTCACTCTCGGCAATCACGATCCCACCTTTGTCGAGAATAGCTCGGGCACCGAGCGTCCCATCATCGCCCATGCCAGTCAGGATCACCCCGACAGCACGCGAGCCGGCCACGTTGGCCACACTCGTGAACAGTCGGTCAGCACTCGGTACGTAGCGATCCCCGTCGTCAGGCGGGGAGACCTTGATCCGAAGCTGGCCCCCTGGAGCCATTTCTAGCTGCATGCAGCGCCGGCCAGGGCATACGAAGCCGGCTGCTTGCGCCACCACATCTCCATCCTGGGCTTCACTCACTGAAACAGCGCTCTGCCGATCGAGCCGCTCGGCAAACGTACGTGTGAATTTATCGGGCATGTGCTGCGCTACCAAGAAGGTATTCTTAGATGTGGCCGGCAGCTGGGCGAAGATCTCCATCAGCGCCGTCGGACCACCCGTGGAGGACGCAATCGCGACCACATAGCGCGGGGGCGGCCCCGCAACGGGCCGCACAGGCTTTGTGCTCGTCGCACCGGGTTGCTGGGCCCAAGCTTTCGGCCGAAGCACTTGGCTCGAGCGCACGCTGCGAGCGAGCAGCACTTTCCGCAACAGATCCTCGCGGATGCCCGAGAAATCAGTATCAACTCGGCGATCGGGCTTGGTCACAAAATCAAGCGCCCCGAGCTCAAGTGCCTTAAAGACATTCTCTTTCTGGCTGTAGCTAGAAACCACCACCACCGGAGTGGGCATCCGACTCATCAAGATGCGAAGGAAGGTGAAGCCATCCATCTTGGGCATTTCAAGATCGAGCGTGATCACATCGGGGCGCAATTGCGTCACCTGCCGAATCGCTTCTTCACCATCGCTCGCTTTGCCAACGACTTCGACTTCAGGTGCGGCACTCAGGATCTCGGAAATGTTTCGACGATTGAACGCAGAATCATCCACGATCAATACGCGTATGGGCTTATCTTTAGCGCTCACTTGGTCCATCTATCGATCCCAACGCTGGGCTGCCAGCGGCTTTCTGTACACCAGGTCGTCCCGGAGGTGCACTAACTCAAACGCAGTGGACAAGTTCAGTAGGCTTTCTGAGTGACCCAAGAGCAAGTAGCCCCCGGGGACAAGCCGCTCGTACAGGGCGTCAATGACTTTTCGGCGGGAATCCTGGTCAAAGTAGATCAACACGTTTCGACAAAAAATGACATCTACCCTGCCAACCGTCGACGCTTTGCCGGCCTCCAATAGATTCAGCTGTCCAAACCAGCAGCTGCTTTTGATCAGCTCCTTCACTTCCCACTGAGTCACACCCGCCGTGGAGCATTCATCAAAGAAAGCTGCTCGCTGCGCGGGGCTAGTCACGCGCAAGGCACTTTCGCGATAACGCCCGCGCCGGGCGTGAGCCACACTGCGCCGAGAGAGATCGGTACCCACCACGCGTACTGCCCAATCCCTAAACAGCCCTGTCTGATGAATGAGCATCGCGAGCGTGTAAACTTCCTCGCCTGTCGAGCAACCTGCGCTCCAGAGCCGGAGACGTTTTTGATGGGCCAGCGTGTTCGAGAGCTCTGGTAGAATCTCCGTTTGAAACGCTGTGAGTTGGTATTCCTGCCGAAAGAAATAGGTTTCCTTGGTCGTGATGAGCTCCAGCGCTTCGTCGAGTTCCTGAGAGCCGCTTGCGTGGTAACGCAAGTGCTTGTAGTACTCCGAAAATGACGAGAGCCCGAGTTCATCGAGACGCTCAGATAGGCGGCGCTCAAACATGTACATCGACTCTTCTTCAAACGAGAGCCCAGCCTGTTCGTTGATGTGATCGCGCAACAGGCGAAACTCCGCCGCGGTGAGGCTATGCCGAATATCGCGCGAAGCGCCCAGCGCCATGTTCAGCGGGGCTCCTGAGGGGTGCTGGGCAGACGGGAGCGCCGCACGCTTGAGCGCGTTTCAAGCTCGGATAAAGTGCGCTGCAGCGCAGCCGAGACTTGGGGGATCTGTTCTTCGAGCCAGCAGATTCGCAGAAATTCGACGTCCACGCCTGGAATACGGGTAGAAAGCTCAGCTGCAAACCGCCGAACATCCCAGGCAGGGTGTCGTAGGCAACTTTCGAGGTGCGGGAGCGCCGCATCCCCCAAGCCCGTGAGCAACGCCTCGAGAGCCAGTTTAACGACATCCGAGGCGGGATGCGAAAGCGCATCGATGAGAGCGTCATTGCGCGACGGCTCACTGAGAACGTTGACCGCTTCGATAGCTGCGAGTGCGCGCAACGGCTGCTTGCTCAAGACGAGAGATCGAAGGACGGCCACTGCGCGACCGTCGTTCGTTTTCCCAAGTGCATGAATGGCGGGCACCAGGAGCGCGTCGTCTTCGACCCGCTCTATCAGATTGATGAGATGCTCCGCGCCTTCGGCCGAACCGTCATCACCCCGCACGCTCCCGAGAGCACCAAGAGCCGCGATCTGCACCTCTCTTTCCTCGTCCGTGAGCGCCAACGCCAACACCTCGATCGCTGAGGAAGCTCGAAGCACCGCGAGCGCCTCCACAGCTGCCCGCCGCGTCGTCCTATCGTCGCTCGCCAACAGCTGCTTGAGGTGAGCCACATCCGTTTCAACCTGTTCCTCGAGCGGCACCCCCAGCGCTGCGATCACTGCAGGCCAGGCCAACGATTGGCGCCCTGCACCCTTCGCGATCCGACGTGCTGTTTCGGGAAACCGGCGCGCAAGCTCTGCGAGCGCAGCGAGGGCCGCCCGGCGCACTGTCACCCGGATGTCGGGGCCAAGCCAGGGTAAAAGCGCTGAAATAAGCGGAGCTCCGCCGTGCACGGAGGCAGCCACCAAAGCCGCGCGCAGCGGTTGAGGCTCACCCGCTTCAAGGACTCCTAGCAATGTTCGGCTAACTTCTGATTCGAGCTCCGGAACGGGCGGCAGGCGGGACAGAACTTCCAGGAGCGCTTCCAAATCCTCAGCGTGCGCTGTTTGGATTACACGCAGCACCGCCATAATTCCCAGCTCACCCAGCATGACAAGTGCAGACTCAGCTTCCTCGGCGACGGCGATGTCCGTCAGCTGCTCCACCACAACACTCGCAGCGACACCGCTTGCCGAAACACCGCATAGGTAGAGAGCAGCCTTGCGCAGCGTTACTTCTCCCTCCCGATTCTGCACATACGAAGCAACGAGGCCCAGAAGCTCACTGCTGCTGACAAGTGTTCTCCGAATACTGTCGCGCACCGTAGGCTCAACGCGCCCAAGCTCGGCCAACGCCAAAAGCGCGGCCTGCCCAGCAGCCCCGTGACCGGACTCGAACTCCTTGATCAAAATAGGCAGCGCACGGATATCAAAAGTGCGTCCGAGCGAAGCCACTACAGTACTTCGCAAGAGAGGATCCGTGAGCAACCCTTGCAGCAGCTCAAAAGGAGGAGCGACCCCAAGCTGACCCATTCCGCTGAGTGCCGCCAAACGCAACAGCGGATCTTCCCGCGAGAGTACCGCTTGAAGCAGACTGAGCGCGCCTTCTTGCTCGACGGCCCCGAGCCCAGTAATCGCCTCAATTGCGGCCAGTTGAACGTTTTTATCGGGGTCCTCAGACAAACCCGCCAAAGCGCCCAGTGCACTCCGCTCGCGGCTGCGACCGAGCACCTCGGCGGCTAACTTCCTCGCATCCGCATCAAAACTTGGGAGCTGCGGCTCGAGCGCACGCACCGCATGCGCGCCATAAAGAGCAAGCGCTTCGACCACGGCGTTGCGTTGACCAATATGCTCACTCTCCGTGAATGGAAGCAGCAGTTGCGCTAACACATCGCTGGCTGGCACCAAGGCGATCGCCACCCGCACAGCTTCCTTCCGAACTCTCCAATCCGTGTCGGCCATGGCTGACACCAAAATCTGAGCGCGTTCGCCCGAGGTCGCACCCTCCAACAGCGCCACACCCCGTCGACGATCCTCAGGATCAACGGAGGCTAGCAGCGACTTGCTTTCAGCGGCGGAAGTCACAAGCGCGTGCCCTGCTCCAGCCGGCTTGGATCCATTGCTCGAGTGAGTCCTTCAAAGGAGTCCAGATCCAGTACAAAAATCAGCTTGCCCGCGTGCGCGGCCACCCCAGAAATCCCCCGTGTTTCGTCACCCTTGCCAAACTCGGGAGCCGGCCGAAGTACGCCGCCTTCCGATCCAAAAACCTCGGTGACCCGATCGACCGCGAGCCCCAAGGTTCGTCCCTGGACATCCACGAGGATCCATTTCGTCTTCGGACCAATTTGAACATGTGGCAACCCGAAGCGAGCGCGTAAATCAATCACCGGCACCACTTCGCCGCGATGATCAGCGACACCTAAAACGGCTAGCGGTGCGTTCGGCACCGGCGTGATCGGCAACGCATTCACGATCTCCCTCACCGAACTGATGGACACAGCATATTCCACATCACCAACGGAGAAGCCAACGAGACTGCGTTTCGGGTCGGGGCGGCCTTGGCTACGTTGCATACGGCTAATCACCTATAATGGAGCTCAGATCGAGCAGAATAATCGGGTCATTGCCCGGGCGACCAATCCCCAAAACATGCGCAGAAATGTCCCCGCCAAGTACCGCAGCCACCGGCTCTATCTCGCCAGCACCCAGGCGAATGACTTGACGCACTTCGTCAACCAGTAATCCAACCACCTCGCCGGATCCTGTTTCACTCAAGAGGATCCGAGTGCGCGAGGAAGCAGGCGGCGCGGCCACCCTGAGGCGTTTTCTCAGATCAACGACAGTGACAAGTACGCCTCGCACACTGCAGACACCCAGCACGTCGTGCTGAGCGCGCGGAACGTGAGTCACGGGCGGTGGGCTCACAATCTCGCGGATCGTGGTGAGTTCCACGGCATACAAATCAACCGAAAGTGTGAACGTGAGAAACTCGCGGATCGGGCCCGCAGCCGCAGCTCGCCGGAGATGCCCGCGGCGCTCAACCCGCGTCAGGTTAGCCATGCGCGCGCAGCCCCTTTTCGCGTGCGCTCTCGCCGCTCAACAGCACTTCTTCGACCAACGCCGCCGGATCGAGCACAAGACCCACGTTCTGATCTCCAAGCTCTGTAGCTCCCGAAAATCCTCGCACCTGCGCGAGACTCTTACCGAGCGGCTTGATCACGATATCCTGCTGACCAATCAGATAGTCTACCAAAATGCCCAGGCGCTTGGTGCCGACGGTTGCCACCACGACGAACTTTCTTCCGGAAGGGTTCTCCTCGGGGAGGTCGAAGACCCGCGCCAGACGACACAGCGGCAGGGATTGTCCACGTAGCCCCATGAGCTCTCTGCCATCGACAACTCGTACGCCGCGGCCATCAAACGCCAGTGCCTCGGACACACTATTCAGGGGGATCGCAAAAACTTGCTCACCCACTTTCACGAGGAGTGCACTCACGATTGCCAATGTGATGGGCAGCGTGATGGTCATCTTGGTGCCGATGCCAGGTTCGCTCTGAACATCGATGACACCACCTAGGTGACCAATATTGGTCTTCACGACGTCCATTCCGACACCGCGCCCACTCACATCATCCGCTCGTTCACGCGTACTTACGCCAGGCAAGAAGATCAGGCTCAAGATCTCTTCGCGCGAGAGCTGTTCACGATCGGTGAGATCAATCTTGCCGAGTCGCAACGCCTTCTGCATAAGGGCGTTTTCGTCGATCCCACGCCCGTCATCTTCAATCTCGATCACGACGTGGTTGCCCTTCTGAAAGGCATTGAGTGCGATGGTGCCGGCGGCGGGCTTGCCCACCCGGGCTCGCTCTGCGGCATCTTCAATGCCATGATCGATTGAATTGCGAATCATGTGCATCAGAGGATCGCTCAGTTCCTCTACAATCAGTTTATCGATCTCGGTTTCTGAACCGGTAATAACAAAACGGATTTCCTTGTCGAGCTCGCGACTGATCTGGCGTACAACGCGCGATAATCGTTCAAAGACCTGCCCAAGAGGCACCATGCGGACCTCCAAGATGCCATCCTGCATCTCGGTGAGGCGGCGCTCAAAATTCCGATGCACGCGGAACAATTCCGAAGAAATCTGCGGTTGTCCTTCTGCACGCACCCGATCTGCAATCCTGGAGAGTACGTTGCGCACGATGGCTAGCTCGCCGACGATATTCATCAAGCGATCCAGCTTACGAATGTCAACACGCACTGTTTGCGTCAGGCTTCGAAGGGAACGATCAGGAGAAACCAGCGCTAAATCGGCGGCCTCTTCGCCAAGCCGCGGATGTCCACTCGGAACCGACAAGACACGTTCTGCGGCGACGTGCGGGTGGCTGCGCGAGGAAAACGCCGCCGACAGCTGAGGCCTTCTTTCGATCTCTTCGACGATGATTCGCTCAGATGCAAGAGCTCCAATCAGAATCGACAGATCATCGTGAGATGCCATCAAGAGGTCGAGCTCGATGGTTTCGATGCTCGAAGATTCGCCGGTCGGTAGATAGGTGATGATCTCACCGTGGCGCTTAGCGCGGTCCTTGATCTCCTCAAGCGCCTTATCTAGTGTCGCCAAGTCAAACTTCACGTGGAGCCGGTAGAGCCTTAGCCCTTGCTCTAAGTTGGAACGCAGACGGTGCTCTTCGTACTCGGTGAGTACGGCCAACATTCCAGGATCGAGCTCGTACTCCGTCACCATCCCGGGCTCAGGTACGTCGCTCCCACCTAGCTCCCGTAAGCGACCGACGAGCTCATCCAGGCCCGGAGGGATGGCCTCACTCCCGGCGCGTTCAGCTGCTAAGATCTTGCCGAAAACGTCGATCGAGCCGAACAAAAGATCCAGAACAGCGCGTGTCAGCTCGGCACGCCCGAGCCGCAGCTCATCCAGCAGATCCTCCAAGTGATGGGAGAGCGTTCCCATCGCGACCGCCCCAAACAGCCCCGCCAACCCTTTCAGGGTGTGCACGGCGCGGAACGCTTCATTGATCAATGTTGGATCTTTCACGCCTTCGCTGATCGTGGCGTCCAACGCTAAGAGATTGCGCGAAAACGTTTCGATGATCTCTTGTGCTTCGGAGAAAAACTCCTCCCGCGCCTTGTCTATGGAATCGACCATTCCTCAGCTTGCTCCATCAAGTGCAGCTCGCAGGGCGGCGACGAGTTGCTCGGAGGAAAATGGCTTCGCCAGAAAGGCCGTGGCACCCAATGCAAGTCCGCGTTGCCGATCCTTTTCAGAAGATTGCGTCGAGATCAGAAGCACGGGAAGATCCCGATACTTCTCGTTGGCACGGATGAAATTCAAAAGCTCCAGGCCATTGATATCGGGCATGTTGATGTCGCTGATCACCAAATCGTGCCGACCCCGAGGCAGCAGACGCAGCGCATCAAATCCGCTTGCCGCCTCAATCAACTCCACCTCGCCGAGCTCGGTCGCTCCTTGATCCAGACACGCGCACACGAACGCACGCATGCTTTGGGAATCTTCAACCAGGAGAATTCTTAACATCTTGGACTTAGCTTCCGCCCGGGCGGGGACGTCCATGCTAGCGGGCTCCTCCACCAGACGTCACGGCGCGACCGATACTTGCGTCCTGCGCTCGTTTGGGCGTTCTTTCCTCCTATATAAGCGTTTGGGCTCCCTCGTCCCTCGCCCGGACGCCCGTGCCTTGACAGCGAGCCAGGCGATTGGTGCGCTCCTGCCGACATGCAGAGGTCCCCGCAGAACCAGCCGAGGGTGTGTGTGATCGGCGCCGGGCCCTCGGGCCTCTGCGCGCTTAAGGCGCTCTCAGATGCGGGGCTTTCCGTCGATTGTTACGAGAAGAGCGACAAGGTCGGCGGTAACTGGGTTTTCAAGAATTCGAATGGGCTTTCGTCAGCCTATCGCTCGCTCCACATCAATACCTCTAAGCGGCGCTCGGAGTTTTCGGATTTCGCGATGCCTGACCACTATCCGGACTACCCGCGCCACGAGCTGATGGCGAATTACTTCGACGCCTACGCGCAGGAGTTTCATCTCGCGCGCTTCATTCGTTTCCAGACTGGTGTTGTAAGCGCAACGCCCTTGCCGAACGGCACCTGGCACGTAGAGTTAACTGGTGGGCGCATAGAGCATTACGAGGCACTCGTTGTGGCCAACGGGCATCACTGGGATCCACGCCTCCCCGATCCTCCTGCCCCTGGTCAATTCGACGGAATGACTTTTCACTCCCATCACTATATTGACCCCACGACGCCGTATGACCTCCGAGCTAAGAACGTGATTGTGGTGGGTCTCGGCAACAGTGCGGTAGATATCGCCTGCGAGTTGAGTCATGCGGGCAATGCCCGCAAGGTATTCCTCTCCGTGAGGCGCGGGGCCTACATTTTGCCAAAGTACCTGTTCGGCAAACCGATTGATGCTGGCTTCTCGTTGCCCGCCTGGGTTCCGTTTCGGCGTTCACTGATCACCCTCTTGTTTTCTGCGGTGGTAGGCAGGATGGAGCGTTTTGGTCTACCGAAGCCCGATC